>CAIKZE010000371.1 GCA_903831825.1 uncultured Lentisphaeria bacterium
CCAAAATGTCCGGAATGTTTATAAAACTGAAAACCGTTGTGCAGAAGAGGGCTCTAAAATCTCGGAAATATTCTGCAACTCTGGTGCCCAAAATGTCCGGAATGTTTATAAAACTGAAAACCGTTGTGCAGAAGAGGGCTCTAAAATCTCGGAAATATTCTGCAACTCTGGTGTCCAAAATGTCCCCAAAAATTAAAAGCTGTTTTGCACAGAGAAGACCAATGCCCAGAGACGGCCCTTCCTTGGATCCGGAATATTTTTGGAGCCTCAGTCGGATTGTGAGGGACTGCGCGTTTGTTCATCGTGTCAGATACCTTTTCCCGAGTTTGATTTTGGCGCGCCAGTAATTCAGCAGATCCTGCATGGTTTGCTCAAACGGGATTTCCGGCTTCCAGCCGGTATGCTGCATAAATTTGGAGCAGTCGGGCAACTGTAAGTCGGCATCAAGCGGTCTCAGCCGGTCGGGATCAACTTCAATCTTAATGTCTTTTCTGGTGGAACAGGAAATGAGGTAATTGAGCATGTCTGCAACCGTGCAGGAATAATTTCCGCCGATATTATATACTTCGCCGCGCTGCGGATTGACTGTCAGCAACATGTAATAAGCTCTTACCGCGTCCCTGACGTCAGCCCAAGTCCGCAGCGAATTCAGATTGCCGACTTTAACTGCCGGCGGAATCAGTTCGGCTTCAATCATCGCGATTTGTTTGGCGAACGTGGATTCCACAAAAACATCGCCCCGGCGCGGACCGGTATGGGTGAACATTCTGGTCACCATGATTTTCTGGCCGTAGGCCTCCGCATGAAACTGGCCGATCAGGTCAGTGCCGATTTTGGAGATGGAATATGGCGAGGCAGGATGAAAAGAGCATTGCTCATTGATCGGCAATTTTTCTCTGGGAACACGGCCGAAAACTTCGGATGAGGAACAGACATGAATCAGCGGATCTATTGCCGGGCAATGCCTCAGAGCTTCCAGCAGCCGTTCCGTTCCGAGGATGTTGGTATCGAAGGTGTGTACCGGCGCGCTGAAACTGGTTTTCGGATAGCTCTGCGCGGCTAAATGGAATACATAGTCAGGTTTGGCTTCCGCGACAGCGGCCTGCAATGAAATATAATCGCACAGATCACCGTTGATGAATTGTATCCGGTCTTTCCGGTTAACCCGGTCCAGCAGATGTTCAACGTTATCCATCGGGCTGCGCCAGCGGCACATTCCGTAGATTTCCCAATCGGTTTTTTCGAGCAGAAAATCCGCCAGATGGCTTCCCACCATTCCGGTAATCCCGGTAATTAAAACTCTTTTTTTCATTTTATCCCTTTAAGTATTATGGATAATATATTGTGCTTGAACAGGTTTTCCAATCATGCCGCTGTTTTTACTTTCTTCAAAATGGCTTCCCGCAACAGCGGAACCGGATATAGCGATTTTATAAAAAAGATCGTAGCTTGCCGGGTTTTGCTCGAGAATATGGGGAAAATGAATGCTCCGGTAATCTGCATAATCAACATCCCCCAAACTGCGCCTTTTATTCCCATCAGCGGAATGAGGAGATAAACCAAGGTGAAATTGATTATGGCTCCTCCAATATTCCAGCACAATATGTAGGTGGTCAGGTTTTCACATATTGTCCAGCAACTGGAAGCTGTTCCGATGCAGACAAAAAATATTACCCATGCATATAGGTGGATAATATCTCCGGCTGCCGCGTATTTGGCTCCATAAAGAATGTGTATTATAAATTTACCGGCAAGGCCGAAACTCAGTGAAATAATGATTCCGGTCCAGGTCATCAGGATATAAAACTGCTGCATCCGGTGCATATAATGCATGGGAGAGATTTTTTTTGCATTGATGATTGCCGGAAAAAATGAAGTCTTAATTATCATCGGGATAAAATACCATAATTCAACCAGCCTGACTGCAACGGAATAATTGCCGACGGCATTGTTATCCGCCAATAATTTCAACAGAACCTGATCTATGCGCATGCATATGACAAGCGCCATGCCGGTCAACATCAGCGGCCAGGAGTTTTTCAGTAGAAATACCGCCATGCGCGTTTGGAAATTCCATTTAAACAACGAACCCCGTTTCAGAAAATAAAAAGTAACATAGCAGACCGCAGTCAAAATCATGTTCCCGGCTTCAAGCCAGGCAAAGTAAATCAGCGGGACTTCCCAATATGCGCAAAGAAACCGGAGAAGTGATATGACACTCCAGGTTATGATTTGAGAAATCGCAACATATTTTGACAATACTTCCGCTTGGAAGTATAAATCAATTGTCTGGAAAATCTGAAAAAGATAGCCGCCGGAAATGATTAATACAATCAGCTTGGTATTCAAATCACTATGGGTGAAATACACGCCAATAGCCACTGAAATCATCATCAGACAGAAGCCGGTTGCCTGAAGTCCAAATGCAGTTCCCATAACAGCGTTTCGCCGTTGAGGCCGCTTTACCAGTTCGCGAATAAGAATCTGCTCAAGGCCCAGATTTACCAGAATCGAAAAGATCGCGGCAAAGCTGATGGCATAATTCAGAATACCAAAATTATCCGGCCCTAATTTTCTGGCAACATACACCCCGACAGTAAATCCGATTGCCATCCGGAATATCTTCTCCAGAAGAAGCCATGATATATTAAAACCATAGCGCCGTACTCCGCTATGCGCCGCTGTCGCCTGGAACAGATTTTTAGCTCCATTTGTCAGCAGACTGTATTTATGTCCAATAAGTTTCACGGATTCCTGTTAAGCTTTCGCCATATTTTGCCGCTTTTCCAGTAGAGCTTCCGGTCAAATCTTTGCATGATTTTAACTATGACGTAAATACACATTGGAACTATTAGAATGACGGCAGGAGCCAGCGTATCTAACAGTATTATTGTTATAATCACTAGTGGCATAAATAGCCATGTGATCATCATTCCAGCGAAAGAAGAGGAGCCTGAAAGAATAAAAAAAACAAGCAAAATTACAGTTAGCAGTACAGTGCGCTTTTTTGAGGAACGCGGCTGCCGCCGCGAAAACCGCATTCCACATAATGTCAACAGGGGTATCACGCTGGTTACGAAAATGACAATCAACCATGCCCATACTACATCTTGCGGATGTTGCAAATGTGCCCCCACATTAGGGAAACTGCATCCGCCGCAAGCGATTATAAATCCGGTAAACATTATCTCATTTCGCTTCCCGATAATTTCTTTTCAACACTAAGACATTTTCTCAAGTTCTTCCGCATCAGCTCTGTCTTTCAAACGATTGGAAGATTTTTTCGCGTTAATCAGGTCATTTTTTGAAATGAACAGCACATTGAAGCCTTCCAGCTTGCCCTGGACTGCATTTTTGAAAATTTCGACTGCCGGTTGATGGCTTACGGATGTCAGCAAGTCAATCTGGTTCGGCTGGACTCCAAGAGTTACGGCGGTGCCTTCCTGCAGAAACGCTTCCAATGGAATGCCGGCTTTGCCGAATCCGAATTCATTCAGCGCCGCCATTATTCTTTTCGCATTTGCCTTTGACGGATAAATGAGTATATCAAAATCCATGGTCAAACGCGGATATCCGTGAAATCCGACAGCATGTCCTCCGCAGATAAGAAACTTGACTTTATGTTTCTCAAGCAGTTGCAGAAAATCTTTAAAATCTCTTGTTAAATCATTCATTTCAATTTCATTTTTTTTATGACGGCCACTCTTTTAATCGAGGGATTTTCATCCCAGTTCAAATATTTACGTTGCATTTGCAAAACCATTGAAACGCGTTCATCGGGAGATAATTTTTGGATGTCGCTTCGCCTTACTGCATCCTGATCTGTAACTTTTCCAATTCTGACAATTTTTTCCATAACAAATATTTCCGGCTTGAAATCCAAATTAATTTCCAGTTTTGCAAGGCTCTGCAATATCTTCGTTCCATAATTCCGGTCTGGCGGCGATAAAGTCGCGCATCAATTTTTTGCATTCTTCGCTGTCCGCGATTTCGATTTTTACTCCGCTGGAACGCAGCAATTCCTCTTCACCCATGAAGTTGGTATTTTCGCCGATAACCACTTTGGGGATGCCGAAAAACAGGATCGCTCCGGTACACATCATGCACGGCGACAATGTAGTGTAAAGAACGCTTTCCCGATAAATTTTCGCCGGTTGACGCCCGGAGTTTGCCAGCGCGTCCATTTCCCCGTGCAATATCGGGCTGCCTAATTGAACGCGGCGGTTATGCCCGCGTCCGATGATATTGCCGTTATGCACCAGCACGGCGCCGATGGGGATGCCGCCTTCTTCCAGTCCCAGTTGCGCTTCGGCAATCGCCGCCCGCATAAATTTGTTCATGACATTACTCCTGAAAGTTTTATGTTTGCTGCGCGGGCTGTTCGTAATAGGTTTCGTCGAACAGCCAATAAGCTTTATCCGATTGCCGGACTTCATTTGGCAGCTTGGGTCCGACCATCGGGAAATTTTCATCATAAACGCAGATTATCAACGCTTCCGCCTCGGAGTCCTCTGTCGCGGCGAACGGCTTGGCCTGAATGCCGAAGAATTCGCTCGGGCGATTATCAAAGACTTCAATCAGTTCCAGTCCCCATTCTTTCACTCCGAGATATACGATTTCCGCCAAATCGCCGGAACCGATGAGCGCTACCCGGCGAACGCCCTGCTCGTGCAGTCTGCGGCAAAGCATGGAACTGGCTTTTCGGGCTTCATGATAGAAATATTTTGAGAAAGAAAGAAATTCCCGGGTGATTCTGGCTTTTTCCGCAAGCCCTTTCGGCGTGAGGAAATAATCCCACCGGCGCGAATGCAGTTTTTTGACATGCAGCAACCCCTTGCTGACCATCTTTTTCAGCAATTCGTGGGAAAGCTTGACGCTGCACCCTAACTTCGCCGCAGCCAGCCGGTTGTTCAAAAGCGGCGAGGTTTCGACGTGTTTAAGAATTTCCAATTCAAGTAACTGATTTTTCTCGATAGGAGGCATTTTTTGCTTGAAGAAGATTATGAGATTTAATGGATTAAGGCACGCGCTGCCCCGTTACTTACGGTAAAATATCGTAACGTTACTAAATATAACGATACTTTTAAGAAAGTCAAATACAGTATATTTTGCAAGATTATGACAAAGAAAAGGGAACCATTCACAGTATTGAATGGTCCCGCTTGAATCAGTTCGGCAGGATGAATCAGAGATTGAGATATTTGAACAGCGGTTCCATGAACAGCCAGAAACTTTGGAAGAACAAAAATATCCCCAGTGCGCCAAGGACAATGCTCAAAACCCACATGTACTTATTTTTGACAAAACCGGAGATGCCGGACAGCAGGATTGCCATCTGCAGAAAGATGATGGCATAGCCGAAATGCCTTGAATGCACTTGAGACTCATCCCGCAGGTTTTCCAATTGCAGCGCTTCCGCCGATATTTCTTTCTTCTCGTCTTCATATTTTGAAATTTTGGCGGCATAATATGAGATGCTTTTCTTGTAATCATCCGCGATTTTTTGCGGCAGGTCACTGCCTTTTTCTTTCAATTCAAGTTCCAGTTTATCTCTCTGGATTTCATAAAGGTATCCCTTTAAACTCTTCGCCTGATAATGCGCCCACTTCCCGGAAGCCTTATTTTGACTTAAAATCGCCCGTGTGGAAAATTTCCCGCCGTTGAATGTGGACAATGTCGCAAAGACCGCGAAAATAACGGTTGTAAGCGCCAGATAATTAAGCCATTTATCTTTCTTTTCTTCGGTCATATCCTGTAATTCCTAAATTTGTAATCCATTTTTTAAGGCCTGAAAAGGTAATCCTGTTTCAATAAAACGCAAGCGCTGAATTTCTTTTATGGGCATAAAGATGAACTGACCCCGTTTGAGACGGGATAATCTCCGCTATTCCGCGGCGTGGTGGTTTATCTATTCAACAAGAAATTTGCCTGGGCATAAAACAGATTTCGCCGATCGGCCAGATGGATTTTCCTTTAGATGGTTCAGTTTCTGTGCAAGCAATAGCGGAATTACAGCGACCTTTCAACAGACCCGAAAGCGTTCAGGTCGCCATACCGGATTGGGAATGCCTTGCGGGGCCTCTTCGATATCCAGGCGGATTACTCGCGGAAGTTCTTCCGGATGTTTATGTTCCAGCCCGTCAAGCAATATTTTGTCATGCTGCTGCCGGAAAGCGATCATTTTCCCGCTGTTGAGTAATTTTACTGAGCGGACTTTATTGCCGATGCCGCAAATCACCCGTTCCGGGCCGAAGTCGCCATGCAAGGTAATATAGATGAAATTACCCTTGCCGGTGGAAATTTCCTGATCAATATAATTGAACGGGTGGGGTTCCGTCCCATAAACGGCTTCCCCGTTGATTTTCAGCCACTCTCCAACCTGTTCCAGTACGGCAGAGGCTTCAGGCTGCACCGTTCCGTCCGGCGCTGGACCGACATTCAGCAGCAGATTGCCGCCGTTATGTGTCAGCGAGGTGAGCAGACGGATTACTCCCTCTGAAGTTTTCCAGTTTCGGTCAAAACGATTATAACCCCAGGTATCGTTTAACGTGTAGCAACTTTCCCATAATTTACCGGGATGAGCGCCGCAGTGTCCCTCGGACGAGGCCACATCTTCCTCCGTGCCGCAACGTTCGCTGATCAGGATATCAGGCTGCAATCTGCGGATTTCAGCATTGATCCCGGCGGCGTCCCAGGTTGCCGGAGGTGGGCAGCCATCATAAAAGAGGTAATCAATCCGGCCATAATTGGACATCAATTCTTTAAGCTGGGCATGGTCTTTCGCAACAAATTGAGCCCATAATTCCGCATCGGCCGGACCTGCAATAAAACCGGGTTCTTCCCAACTGCCGACCGAATAATAGATGCCGATGCCCAAACCGGCCTCGCGGCAGGCATCAACATATTCGAGAACAAGGTCTCGCCCGGCTGCCGTTTTTACGGAATTATAGTTGGTGACGGCAGTATCAAACAGGCAGAACCCGTCGTGGTGCCGCGCAGTCAGGCAGGCATATTTCATGCCGGAGCGCTTGGCCAGCGCAATCCATTCCTTTACGCAATTTTTGCCGGGCTTGAATTGTTCCGCCAGCCGCGAATATTCTTCAATCGGAATTCTCTCCTTGCACATTACCCATTCGCCTCTGCCAATAATGGAATAGAGGCCGTAATGGATGAACATTCCATAACGCCACTCATTAAACTTCTCTGCCGCTTTTACCGGCGCTTTTACTTTGTAATTCATAATTCCATCTGCTTTAAAATACTTGTAATAGTTTAGTTTTTATAAAGTTATTATTTTTGAAAATTCTGTATTTTCTTTAACTTATCAATCTTATTCAACGTTTTCCCATTTTTTCAAAAAACTCTTGGATTTTCAACAAACAGAAAAACAACCGGATATTTTCAGGCAATTTATTTCGTTTCCTGGAGTTTTTTAATTTCCGGTAACAGCGCCTGGGCGAAAAGTTCATATCCGAGCGGGGACAAATGAATTCCGTCCCGGAAAATTTCTTTGCTGATATTCCCGCTTTTGTCCAGCAGAAACGGACTGGCGTCAAAATAAAAAACCTGTTTGTTGTCAGCATATCCGGCAATAATCGAATTAACTTCTCCAACTTTCTTCGATGCTGTTGCATCCCAACTGCGCGGCAATAAACCAAGTAACAGTATTTTACTATCCGGCGACTTCTGCCGGATGGCATCCACAATAAACTTGATTCCTTCGGCGACCTGTGCGGACGAATCTGCTTTTTTGGCACGATGCAGATTATTGGTGCCGATAAGCAAAATTACTATTTTAGGATTGATTTTCAGTTGTTCTCCATCGGTGACGCGCCATAGTACATGTTCAGTCAGATCAGCCGATATTCCGAAATTGACCGCTCCCATCGGTTTGAAATACTTATTCCAGGAATCAAGACCGCCTGGATATTTATTATCCGCTGCAAATGACCAACATTGAGTGATAGAATCTCCCAGAAACAATACCGGGACAGTCTGACCTTCTTTCTGTGCTTTGGCTTGTTCCGTCAATTGCCAGCTAGTTGTGCCGGGTTTATGACGGATGCCTGACGGAATACACGCCGGATTGGAAATTTCATTGCTTCCATTTTTTTCTGAAACAGTTGCTTTGGGAGCAACATTACCTCCGCCAGCCGATTCATTTTTTTCTACAGCCAAAGCGTCCATCGTTCCGGTAAAAATGGCGGCAACGGATGCAATGCACAAGAAAGTTCCGAACTTGAGACTTGACAATTTTTTCATGATATTTCCTTCAATAAGAAGTTTATTATTATGCTATTTTTGACATAACCTAACGTTTGCCGCTGTTCAACTCGTTTTCAGAAGAAGCAAAGTTTTTAGTTTTTCATACTATCCAGGCTTTTTAAGAAAGCGGCATCCTTGCCTATGTAATAAACCGCGGTATGCTTAGCTGGAAGTTCGACATCGAATTTATCGGCATTGCGGGCAACAATCTCTCCGCTGAATGCCTCCCTGATTTCAGAAACTTTTTCACGGAGATTCAATCTCTTTTTGCCCGCTTCTTTCGTATGAACCATTATGAAATTACCATCGGCGGAAAGCGCATCATCGGTGTCGAGATAAACATGAACTCCGGCTGACTTCGCGATGTTCCTGTACACCCCGGGATGCGTAATCGGAACCCCGGAATAAATAATGGCTCCTTTTCCTATATGCCGTATCGCCATGGCTGCTCTGCCGTCCGCATATTTGGCCACGATTTCCGTATCGGGATTCTTTCCGTCAATGTAGAACCGGTACCAAGTCGGGATATAAGTGTATTGAGGACCGAAGCAACGGACATAGGCGCCGCCTCCGATGATCTCTTTGCCGGTGAATCCGGCGGTCAATGAATTAGTGCATGGAATCATCGCGGCAGTCAATGGCATTGGCCCGTCGAAAGCCACTTTCATTCCGAGCAATTGTTCCATGTGATCAAGGGAGGCGCTCTGGTCGTCGATCAAACCGGCCGGCCCCATCAAGACGCATACCGCTCCGTCTTCGGCCAGTTTCCGGATTCGTTCCCGCAAGGATTGGTCGCAATGGAACGACATCGGGAACATATAAAGTTTGTACCCATTCTTGGAAGGCAGGTCATTGAGAAGAATGAAATCTTTCGGCGCTCCCATCCGCATCATGGACTCAATGGCCAGAGTGCAATAATTCTTTGGGTATATGATGCAGTTATAATCGGGATATCCCCCTTTTGTGAGTTTTTGGGTGGTTTGTGGGTAATATGACCAGGAATTTGGGTCCAATACCACCAGAACTTCAGACACATTTCTGCGTTCTATCCCCAGTGCGGCATTTCCGACCTTTAATTCACTGGACATCTCTTTCAACAGACGCGAATCGTTAAACCACGGCCCGGTATATCCCATGTCAAAATACCACATCGCATTGCGTTCCAGCAGCACGTTGTTTGAAAATTGCCGCCGCATCGTCTGGATGGTATCTTCGTAGCTGGCCTCGGTCGTAAATTCATTGGTTATAGGAGCAGGAGTTCTGAGATCGTTTTCTTCCATCATAATTTTCCCGTGCATGCGAAAAGACTCAAAAGCCATTGAGATGCTGGCGGGGACGCCGCCCGCCCGCCGGTCATAGTATGAAAGAATGCTGACAAGAAATTTGGCGGCAGGATGATTCAATAGCGGTTGTGAACTGGGATTGCCAAATCCGGCGCCGAAGCCGCCATGCTCTATATTAACTACGCCGGCATAGAAGACTCCGAAAAAGCTATTGGGCGCAATTTCATTAATCGAGTCGAAAATAGGAGTAAGACATTCATCCGATTCGGCGGAGTAGATGTCAACGAAATCCAAAACGCGTCTTGATTTGCCAACCATGGGATTCCTGAAACCGGCGATGTCTGAATCGCTGCGCTCTTCAAGTCCCGGCAACGACGGATTCTCAAAACTGGCGTCCTTATCGTTCCATGCTTCCCTCAATGCGGCAACATTTCCGTATTTATTTTTTAGTTTACTGCCAACATGCCTGACTTGCGCCTGGCTGACATCGATCAGAAAATTCGGGAATTTGAACGGCTGTGCCCAGTTACCTTCAAACCCTCCACCCATGACAAGCAAGCCTAATATGTTTTTCCCGTATTTGCGAGACTGCATGTGGGTTATGATGTATTTCATCTCCATGGCGCAATATTTCTTATAGCTTTCCGATGCCAGCGAGGCATTATACCCGGAATGGGCATAGCCATTTTCAAAAGCCGCATCTGCTTGACTTCTTGCCGTTTTCATTAGTTCGCCGGCGGGAAAACCGGGAGGATTAGGTACGCCCATCCGGAGAATGAAATATGCTTCCGGACAGGCGGCAAGCGATTGTGCCATGAAATCATCCAAAATGGACAAGTCCATATGCCCGTCCTTGTCAAAAGATCGTATTGTAACGCACGGCGCAAAGAATCTTATTCCGGCAGCATATGCGTTCCGCATGATTTCATAGGGGTCATTTTTGGGAGAATCAAAGTATACGGGGTTGGAGTAGGCAAGGCTGAAAAACAGCGGGACGACAGGAATGTCATTAACCAGCAGGTCAATCCCATCGCCGCGACGCTTTAATTCCACCGCTGCCAGCTTGGAACCTTCTTCCTTCGGCATTTCAAAGGTGCCCAGTACATTTTCCTGGATGTCCGGTATCCCTCGGCCTATAGACCAGGCCCCGCCGCAGATTTTCCATTTGTTCCCTAACACATCCCTTTCGAAGTCATCGTTGAATACCAACTTCCCGGTGTCCGCGTCCGTTATACTTACATTATCGATATAAGCAACATCCTGATCAGACGAACGGAACCCGGAAAATCCTTCCGTAAAAGGATTTTTCTCGTCCCTGCAAGAAAGCTTTTTCCCATCAATCTCAGCCTCTATTTGATTATCCTTACAACGCATGATAAGGTCATGCCAGCCGTTATTCCCTTTTTCCAAATGCGACGCACGGCCAAGAACGAACCATTCATTCTCCCTGGATTTCACGAAATGCATTGCTTTTTCGGCAACATAAGAGCAGTAGAAGTTCCAGGATGAAGGGTGTTGCGAAAGCTCGCCCTGCTGCCTGATAAACGGTATAGCGCCATGGGCTATTTTGCAGTGCAGTTCATAGTTCCGCCCTTTGTAGCCGGCCACTTCGATCAGGGACCGTCCGCTGGTTGACATCAAAACCCGATTGGCCGGGTCAAGATGAACCGCACTTCTCAGCATCAGTTGATAAGAACCTGCCGGCAGGTAGGGCAAGGGCAAACTGAAATCCAGTTTCCCAGTCTCATTGTTGCGAATGGCGTCGCGGATTTGATTCTCAATTGGGGAAGACAGATACAAGTCCTTGTCACCACGTTTGACATATAGGCGGACAGAGTCAAGTTGCATTCCCGGCGTCCGGCGATAGTCACAACTAAATGCCAGGGAGCCCGTGGAGCGTTGTACCCGGGCATTGGTGAGTTGCAATTCTTCGCCATCACAAGCTGGAAGCAATACGTGAAACAGCCCGACGACAAAGACAATACCTCCAAGGGGAGATATCAGGAATTGTAACAGTTTACTTCTTTCAATATAAAAAAAGCCTGATTCTTTTCTCATGCTTGTATCTCTGTTTTTTGTGGTTCTCACGGCGCGGCTTGACTCCTTTTTTTTTATCAAAAACTTATAACATTTTTTATAACATTACCGTTCAATAATTCTTTAAACCCAACTAATGCTGCGTATTTACACCCTAAATCAGACTATTTTTTTCAACTGCATATTCTCATGTAGCGATGGGATGGATTGTTGTTCATTAAATGAGCTTTGCATCATTTAACGTACCACATCCTTCCTTTACCTGTGAGAAAATCGCGTAAAATAACATTTTTAGTGCTGCCGTCAGCAAAAATAAAATTTAGACTTTTGTTGTGGCGCGGGACTGTGCTATTATAAATATCTGTCGAGGCAGTACCTACCTTGCTGCTATTTATATCATTGATTCCGTCTCCATCATAATCAACGTTGAAAGGATAAGCGACTGGGGAGTAAATGGTGGGATTTTGCGCATCACCTGCAAGGATGCAGGTGGATAAGACTTTTTCCAGCCGATAAGACCCGGCAAAGAATGTCCCCCCAGTTGTTCCATATATGCAGAATGGAGCTCTAAGATAAGAGTCGGCCAAGACTCCGATGGTATATATATTTTTTGGTTCCGAAGGGCATTTAAAATAATCCAATCCATATCGTTTTGTTGTGAGTTTGTTAAAATATGGAGAAATCCGACCAGTCCAGAACAGTGCATCATCATAGCTGTAAGATGGTGGCAGATAACCATTATAATCTATGGTGTAAAAACTAAACGTCGCTCCGAGTTGTTTCAGGTTGTTCATACAGGAGGTGCTTCTCGCCGTGTCACGGGCTCTATTCAACGCCGGCAGCAGCATTCCGGCAAGAATGGCGATGATTGCGATCACCACCAGGAGTTCTATGAGCGTGAAATTCTTTTCTGCGACATCAGCCTTTTTCATGATTTTTCCCTTTTGAATTAAAGTTAGTTTTTCTGTGACGATTACTTTTTTCATGATTCTTCCTCTTGAATTAAAGTTAAATTTTCTTTAACGAAGTTCCCTGGTAAATTTCCGGCTTTATCAAATAATTGAGACATGTGGATGTCTTATCTTCAATCAGTTTTTTCAATACATTCAGCGCGGTTTCAACAAGCTGCGGCCAGTTGTAGCGCATTGAACATATTCCGTACGGTGGAATTACATAGTCGGAATGAATTCCGCCAATAATGGAAATATCGTCCGGAACTTTGATATTCATTCTTGCAAAATTCTCATAAAGGGTCTGCGCATATCCGGTGCTGGGACAGACGATCGCGGTGATTTCCTGCTTTCTGATCAAAGGTTCAAATCTCATCGCGATACTTTTCATCATGTCTTCATGATTTTCACAATGAATATTATCATGGATCGTGGCCGCCGGCAATATGTTGATATTGTATAATTGAGCAATTTCCCTGAACATATTCACAATTGGAATTTCCAGGGAACATCCGTCTTCAGGCATATAATCTGAATACATCATTCCTATATTGCGGTGACCGCTTTTCCGCAGTTCATTGAAGAGACAGGAAATTCCATGCTTGTTATCCATGTTTACCATTGGCACATCGGCATTTTCCACAGAAAACGGAACGTCCAGCAATACCAGAGGCAGTTTGTTGTGCAAAGCACTTACGATCTCCAAATGCGGAGTTCCGACTATTGCCCCGTCGATATGTCCGTTGATAACCGGCGGACATTGAAATCCTTTCAGCTTGTAATACCTGTAAGTGATTGGATAAAGCCCCAGCTTTTCGGCTTTCAGTGAAAGCATGGCTGAGCGCATTGCGTCGGACTCGGAGATAGTCAAATTTTCGTCGCCCATGTGGGTTATATGAATAATGATGCCGGTCTTGGATCTTTCCTGCGCCATTTCGCCGGCGCGCAATTTACGGGCCTGCGTATTAGGCATATAATTTAGCGAGTGGGCAATATCCCAAACCTTTTTCCTGGTTTGCTCGGAAAATTCGCTGCTGCCGTTCAGCACGCCGCTGATCGTGGATAGACTCACGCCGGCTTCACGGGCCAGATCTCGAATTGTAACTTTTTTAGTTAGAAGCGTCATTATTAATATTCTCTGCAATGTTTTATTGTAACGTTACAGTAATTATATCGCATCTTCCCAAAATTGTCAATAGACCTTTTTAAAAAAGCATCTTTTTTTCTGCAACCAGTAGAGAAATGGATATTCCGCTGTTAAATATTGCCCAGGAAAACCTCGTTGAAACCTCGGGACTGCGCCTGGCTGCGGATTGCCAACAGCGTCTCCCGCGGGGTGGCGGGGGCGGTATATTTATAACATGGGTGATACGCTGAAAAATGCAGAGGCACCGTTTTATCGAGATTCTGTTCCACCCAGTCGAGCCAGTTGTTGAGCATTTCGATGGAATCGTTCTTATTGGGAATAATCAGGGTGGTGATTTCAATATGTTTGCCCAGCGTATAAAGATATTTGATCGAATCCAGCGCCGGCTGCAAATGGGAACTGGTCATTTCGCGATAAAAATCTTCAGAAAACCCTTTCATGTCAATATTAGCGGCGTCAATCAGGGGGTAGAAGTCATTCGCGGCTTCGCGGGTGATGTAACCGTTGGATACCAGCACCCGCGGCAATTTGGCGTCTATCGCCAGTTTGGCGACGTCAATCGCATATTCGGCGAATACTGTAGGTTCGTTGTAGGTAAACGAAATGGATTGTGATTTATAGCTTTGCGCCAGTTCTACAATCCGTTCCGGCGTGACGAAGTCATAATTGCCCGGCGACTCATATTTGCCTCGGGACAGCGAGTCATTCTGACAGAACAGACAGCCGAGATTGCAGCCGAAAGTTCCGAAAGAAAAAGTTGACGTTCCCGGCATGAATCTGGCCAGCGGTTTTTTCTCGATAGGGTCAACGTGAACCGCTACCGGTCTGCCGTAGGAGATGGAAAACAGTTCCCCGTCGCGGTTTTCGCGGACTGCGCAAAAACCGGTATGCCCGTTGCTGATGACGCAACCGTGAGGACACAGCCTGCATTTTACTTTGCCGTCAGCGCATGGTTCCCACCAGGATGCCGGATGGATGTAATTTTTTTCTGACATATCCAATTCCTCCTCTATAAAAAAATTGGACTGAGAAACGACAACAATAATTTGAAATATTCCCGCCGGTTATTCCGGCGGGAATATCGTCATAAACATAAAAAATTAGCTGTTTCTGCTTTCGAAATCATTCATGAAATCAATCAGCGCTTCAACACCCGCCAGCGGCATGGCGTTGTAAATGCTGGCCCTGATGCCGCCGACTGAACGATGGCCTTTCAGTCCGGTCATGCCCAGTTTCGCAGCTTCCTTGACGAACTTGTCTTCGAGCTCTTCGTTCGGCAGACGGAAAACAATGTTCATTTTTGAACGGCTGTCGGGCTGCACCGGATTGCGGTAGAAGCTGCTGCTGTCGAGCAGTTCGTACAGGGCTTCGGATTTGATATTGTTGATTTCCTCAATCACATTGATGCCGCCGAGCTTCTTGATCCAGTCGGTGACCAGCGCCAGCATATAAATGCCGAAAGTCGGCGGAGTGTTGTACAGGGATTTGTGCTCGATATAAGTGCTGTATTTCAGCATGGTCGGGATATTTTCCGGAGTTCTGGCGGCCAGATCCTTGCGGATGATGACCAGCACGACGCCGCTGGGGCCGAGGTTCTTCTGGGCTCCGGCGTAAATCAGGCCGAAGTCATTGACATTGACTACTCTGGACATAATGTCAGAAGACATGTCGGCGATCATCGGAGTGCTGCCGGAATCCGGGAACCCATGATATTGAGTACCGTAAATCGTATTGTTGCTGGTAAGGTGCAGGTATGCCGCATTGGGGGTCGGTTTCCAGCGACGGATTTCCGGAATCCGGTCATAATTGGTATCCTTGCTGCTGCCGCAAACGTTGATATTGCCGAATTTTCTGGCTTCCTTGATGGCGGAAGATGCCCAAACGCCGCTGTCGGCGTAGTCGGCGGTGGCTCCGGCAGGGAGCAGATTCATCGGAACCATGGCGAATTGCAGGCTGGCGCCGCCCTGGATGAAACATACTGCGTAATCGTCGCTGATATTCATCAGTTCGCGAATATTGCGTTCGGCGCGTTCGATTACTTCGGTGAATTCCTTGCCGCGATGGGAAATTTCCATGATACCGCAGCCGATACCTCTGTAATTGCAGAATTCTTCCTGGGCTATCTTCATTACTTCTTCCGGCAGCATTGCCGGACCGGCGCTGAAATTATAAACTTTCATTATGCAGTTCCTTTATATATGTTATAAGTCTGATTGATGTTCCATCGTGAAAATCCCCGTTCTACAATACGACAGCTATGCATTTTTGCAATAATCGCAATAAAAAAATACTGACATTTTGGACATCTTGAACCCCGATCCTGCATGCCGCAGCGAGTCTCCTCGCAGGCCCGATAGGCCCCATGAGTCCCATAAAAGCGTCAACGTATTTCTAACAAAAGTTTTATTTTATTTATTTTATCTTTCTGATATTGGTAATATATTAATATCAAGCGCGGATAAGTCCGGCTCGTGTCGGGTTATATTTTCACTATATTATCCTGACGCGGACAGAACTGTTCGACTGAATTTTGAATGAATTTGAATGATTTTGACAAAAAATGACATATTTTTGTTGTTTTTGCATTTATTTGTTATTTTACAGGCTTTTAAAACAGTCTGTTTCATGCTAGTTTATAGTGGCTGCATAGCCGGTTCAATTGAGCTTTTAGATTCTTAATTTTATATATAAACAGGGAATTCGGCAACATGAAAGTATTGGTTTTAAACGCGGGCAGTTCGTCAATGAAATTTACCCTTTTTGCGATGGGTAAGGAACAAATGCTGGCCAAAGGCCAGGTGGAGCGCCTGGGGTCGGATAAGCCTCAGTTGCAGTATAAGCGCAGTGACGGTTTTTCGCAGGACAGCAACCCGCCGGTACAGAATCATGTTGATGCGCTGAAAAGTATTTGCGCCATCCTGACCGACCCTGAAATCGGCGTTTTGAAAGACCTTTCCGAAGTGGAAGCTATCGGTCACCGCGTGGTGCACGGCGGCGAACAGGCGACCAAGCCGGCGCTGGTCAATGAACATGTCAAAGAGATCATCCGCGACTGTTTTGCGCTGGCCCCGCTGCACAATCCCGCCAATCTTTCCGGGATCGAAGCTTGCGAAGAGACATTTCCCGGCGTACCCAATATTGCGATTTTCGATACGGCTTTTCACCAGACCATGGCTCCGGAGGCGTTTCTTTACGCGGTGCCTTATGATCTCTACACCAAACACGGCATCCGCAGATACGGTTTTCACGGCACTTCCCACAACTTTGTTGCTGAAGCCACCGGCGCGTTTCTGGGAGTCCCGTTTGAAAAACTCCGCCTGATAACCTGTCATCTGGGCAACGGCTGCAGCATGGCGGCAATCAGCAACGGCCAGGTGATTGATACCTCCATGGGCATGACGCCGCTGGAAGGACTGGTCATGGGCACCCGTTGCGGCGACCTGGACCCGGCAGTGGTAATCCGGCTGATCGAGCTCGGCAAGAGCGCGCAGGACATTGACAAGATATTGAATAAGCAAAGCGGCCTGCTGGGCGTCGGCGGCATTAACAGCTCAGATATGCGCGATATTATTGAAGCCGAACTGAAAGGCGACAAGCAGGCGCTCCGGGCGCGGCGGATGTTCACCCGCCGCATCGTCAAATATATCGGCGCTTATTTTGCGCTGCTGGGCGGGGCTGACGCCATTGTCTTTACCGGCGGCATCGGCGAATGGAGCGCTTATATCCGGGAAAAAATCGTCAAACGCCTCAACGGTTTGCAAGTTTTCCTGGATGTTGCCAAAAATGAAGAATTTTCAGGGAAAAAAGGCATTATCTCAACTCCGGAAAGTTCCGCGAAAGTCGTAATTATGCCGACGAATGAAGAGTTGATGATTGCCCGCGGCGTGCTCAATACGCTGAATCACCGCAAGGTTGTAGGGGCCGAAAATTCGGTAAAGAACTAATATAACTATATAAAAAGCATTAAATATAAAATTCAGGGAGAAGCTATGTCAGCAATTGATTTGTTCGTAAAACGGGCCCGCAGCGCGAAAAAAACACTGGTTTTGCCGGAGGGCATGGATCCTAGGGTAATTGTTGCCGCCAATATGATTATTGAAAACGGCGTGGCCGCGGAAGTGACCGTGCTGGGTACGCCCCAGGAAATCGACGCCTCCTGCAAAGAAGCAGGTGTCACGGAGCGCAAATTCAAGACGCTGGACCATCTGACCTGCGACTTCTTTGAAGAATACGCCGCGCAGTTCTGCGAACTCCGCAAGAAAAAAGGCATCAGTCTGGACGATGCCCGCAAGGCGATGAGAGACCGGATATTTTTCGGTTCCATGATGAACCGCAACAAAAAAGTTGACGGAATGGTTGCCGGCAGCATCGCCTCCACTCCGGATATGCTGCGCGCCGCATTCAACTGCATCGGCACCGCTCCCGGCATCAAGATCGCCAGCAGTTGTTTCGTGATGGACCTGAAGACTCCGACTATTTCCGGCGACGACGTGCTGCTGTATTCCGATTGCGGCGTCAACCCGAATCCGGATGCCGATCAACTGGTGGATATTGCCATGGCGACCTGTAACACTTATCGCGCCCTGCTGGGCAAACAGCCGAAAGTCGCGTTCCTCTCTTTTTCAACCCACGGCAGCGCGGAGCATGAAATCCTGAATAAAATCGTTGCCGCCACCGCGAAATTCAAAGAAAAGATTAAAAATGAAAATCTGGACATCATCGCGGACGGCGAACTCCAGGTGGACGCCGCGCTGGTGCCGAAAGTCGCCATGCAGAAAGCTCCGAACAGCGCAATTGTCGGCAATGCCAATGTTTTGATCTATCCGGACCTGAACGCCGGGAATATTGCGTACAAACTGACGCAAAGGCTTGCCGGAGCCGATGCCTACGGCCCGATTTTGCAGGGGTTGGGCAGGCCGGTCAACGACCTTTCCCGCGGTTGCACCGCCGAAGACATCTATGGCGTGGCCGCAATCACCGTCTGCCAGGCCCTGGCCTGACGGGAGCGGTCTGATCTTTCAGCCTGTAAATCTTCGTTAATGAAGGTCTACAGGCTGAGATTCACAAGTTAAATCAACCAAGATGATGTTTGAAGAATTTTACTGCCTTGTTGCCGCCCCAGCCGTGTTCTCCGGGGAACAAGTCAAGCTGAAGGTTTTTTGCCGCTTTGGCCGCCGCGTAAATTTTTTCCAGCTTTTTGAAACATGCCATTGCAGTATCTATTTTGAAACATGAATCGTTGGCGCCGATATCCACCAGCAGCGGACGCGGGGCGAGCAGCCCCTGGAGGTCCGGCAGATCGACCAGCTTGTAAAGTCCGGGCGCAACCTGCATGCCGCAGTAGTTGATGTCGCGGATGCCGAAATGCGCCCACAGGTCGCTGTAGCAGATGATTTCCGTTGCCTTGAAGCGTTCGTCGCAAAGGCTCATCCATAAGGTCATGGTTCCGCCGCCGCTGAGTCCCATGGTTGGGAGTTTATCGGAATCAACTTGCGGGAGCGAGCAAATGAAATCGGTGGCGGCTTTGCCGTGAGTGACGTTGATGGACAGCGAAGTCATGCCGAACATGGTGGCGTGCAGATAGTAAAGGTTGCACCAGTCGCGCCCCTCCTGGGAACGATGGTTCGGCTTGTTATTGTCGTTGCGTTCGCCGAATCCAATCCAGTCAATGGCGTAAGTGATGAAACCGGCTTTCGCCATCTGGTGGCCATAGTTGTAGTTGTGCATCTTAATGGAATCCCTCAACTCAGGAGAAGAATCGTTGCCCATAACCGGATCTTTGCCGAATTGACCGTGGCCGTGACAGCAGAGGATCGCCGGATATTGCTTATGCTTCTTCATGTCGCCGGGAAATGCGATCAGCAGCGTGGCGGAAATGTGCTTGGATACGTCGATCAGCCACTTCTGCTTGGTCAAGCCGTCATGTTCCCATTCCGCCAGCAGCTGCGGGTTCAACGGCACCCGTTCAGGACTGTCGCCGATGGTGGCAAGCACTTGGGGAAGCGCCTGTTTTTTCCATTTGGCAAAGTTTGTTTTGGCGTTAAACGCATACTGCGGCACGTGTTCAGCGGCCATTTCGATAAACATCCGCTGCGGACTCAAATTTCTGAAAGACATAACTGCCTCCGTGAAAAAAATGTTGCATAGTTCAGTATAATACATAAACAAATATCCTGTTACTATTTACTCGAATGCCGGATTCTGCAACGTTGAATTTAAGAAAAATCCGGCTATTTTTATATAAACGCGGCTGAATGCCGCGAACAAGGAGTTTGACGCTTATGAACATAGTCACCGGGAAATGGTCTTTTTATATCAACGGAGCTTTGATCGCGCTGTTGATAGTTTCTTGTCTTTATCTGTTCGACGATACACTCGGCATGAGTGACGGCATGGTGGTAATTTCACAATACTGCAACAGCGCGGTAAAAGACAAGACCCTCAATACGCCGCCGGCCCTGGACTGGCAGACCGGATTTCTCTGCGGCATCTTTATCGGGGCGCTGGCCGCCTCAATCATCAGCGGCAAATGGAAAATCCGCTTTATGCAGGATTCTGAAGGTGACGGCATTGCCGCTACCTTCGGCAAGTCGATCGTTTTCGGGCTGGCCGGCGGTTTCCTGGTCATGCTGGGGCTGCAACTGGCCGGCGATACGTTTTTCGGACAATGGGCCGCCGCCATCCAGATGTCCTCCGGGGCATGGATATTCCTGATTTGCAGTTTCGGGATTGCGACGATGATTGCCATCCTGATGGAGCGCCGCAAAGAGGGTGCAAAAGCTGGGAGTGACAAATAATGGAACCGCTGGCCCTTACTGGCAATTACCGTCTGGTCGCGGCGATTTTCGTCGGCATCGCATTCGGCTTTCTCCTGATTAAATCGGATCTGGCATGGCGCAGCACCTGCCTCAACGCAATCCGCCTCAAAGACAGCCGGGTGCTGAAGACCTTTCTCTTTTCGATTGCGATCGGGGTAACGTTGTTTTTCTTTGCGGAAAAATCCGGGCTGGTTCATGTGCATGTCAGGCCGGCTTATTTCTGGGCATCGCTGATCGGCGGGATAATATGCGGGACTGGTATTTCGCTGTGTTGCCGCGTGCCTGTGACGGCAATCGCGTCGCTTGCCGCCGGGCGCCTTTATGTGATCTGGGTGATTCTGGGGATGCTGCTGGCATACCCCTGTGTTAATTTCATGTCGGGATTTCTGTCCAAAACCATTTATAACTGGTCGGAGCCGATAAAAACCGAGGCGTCGGTAGGCAGTTTCTTCAACCTCTCCAATGCGGCCCTGTGGGTTGCCGGAATTTCGCTGCTGCTGGTGCTGTTTCTGCATTTTACCCTGGGCAGCGACTCCGATGAGAAATGAGCAACTATGAGTTTGTCCTTCCAACAGGCCAGGACTGCGCATCTGCGTATCGGCCGGCGGGGTGAAAATCTGGCCTGTTCGCTGCTCCGCGCTAAAAACTGCGAGATTCTTTGCAGGAATTACAAAGTCAAATCCGGGGAAATTGACATCGTCGCCCGCGACGGCGGTATTCTGGCGTTTGTCGAAGTCAAAACCCGCCGCCATACCACGCGTTCCAGACCGGCGGAAGGACTCTCGGAAAGGCAGAAAAAGCGCATCTACCGTGCAGGCATGAGATACCTGAAAGAAATCGAGAACCCCAGTGTCATTTACCGTTTCGACCTGATTGAAATCATCATATCGTCCTTTCGCATCCACGAAGCCCGGCATTGGCAGGGGCATTTCAGTTCCGGCGATTTGTTCAAAAACTCATTCACCTGATTTATATTCGCCGCCGCCGTTGAAGAATGAAAACCGCAGAGGCTTTTGGAATAATCAGCTTGATTTTAAGTTTTTATGGAATATTTTATAACCCGTTCCTAAAGCAACACGCGGGTGTAGCATAATGGCAATGCTCCAGCTTCCCAAGCTGGCAACGAGGGTTCGATTCCCTTCACCCGCTCCAATTTTAGCCTCAAATAATGCCTCTGACTACCACTGACAGCAACTGACCATTAGAAAAACCATTAGAAAGAACTAGTCCTAAAAAGATTACTCTGAATAACACATTTTCATGTGCATATGACTCACCTGTCAGCGGTTTTCACACTCTGACTTTCTAAAAAAAATATTCACAGTATATTTGACATTTACCGGTAACTCGTGTACATTTATTATAGTTTTTAGGACTAGGCCTATAACAGCACTGTGCTCAGGGCTTATTCAAAAACTTGCGCGAAAGCGTTACACCAGATAAACAATTCAATAACTGCCTGGGATACATTTGTATCTTACTAGCGCAGTACCTAATGCGCGAGAGCGTTTACACACAACAACAACAAATTATTGTGTACAAATGACTTTTGTCTTTGGCACAGGCTTTAACTTACTGGTACATATATTACCTGTCTGTTAAAGAAGACGAAGGAATGAATTGTTATGAGTATATCAGCAGTATCTATTAACCTAGTTAAAACCTCGTTAATCCACTTGCGGGAAGCCGGCGTGCTGCCAGCAAATGATTATGAGGAATTGATGACCGCGATTACACGGCCAGCAAACAGGCCGGAGCCGACTAAGCCATCGCACCTCATCACGCGGGACGCAGGAGCGAAAATGTTGGGAATATCGACCCGGTCTTTCGACAGGTTGCTAAATCTAAAGGAGAACGTATTATTCCATCCGATCCGAGTCGGCAAGCGTTCGCTTCGCATCAATCAAGCAGAGTTAGAAGCTTTCATCAATCAAACTACTCCGGCTGAGGGGAAAGAATCATGATAAGCTTTGGCAGGCGGGCTCCGACTGAACTGTTTCCGAGTGAAACAGCCATGAGACTTGCGAGTTTAGGATTCAAAGTCTTTCCATGTAACGGTAAAAAGCCGATCACTGCGCATGGATTTAAGAATGCAAGCAGCGATCCTCAAACAATTATTGAGTGGTGGACAAAGTATCCGGCAGCCAATATCGGAATGGTAACCGGAGTCATCAATGGAATCGCTGTGGTCGATCTTGACGATAAACCTGAAAAAGGGAAAGATGGGATAGCCGAATGGCAAAGATTACAGTCCGAACACGGCAAAGTCCCTGACACTTTTGCTGTTCGGACACCTAGCGGAGGACTGCACCTGTGCTTCAAACACAGGGACGGGTTCAAAAGTTCAATTGACAAGCTCGCCAATGGAATTGACACCCGAGCCGATGGCGGTTACATCATCGCAGCAGGGTCTTCGATCGATGGTACATATTACACCATCGAGAAAAATCTTCCGTTGGCTGACCTGCCGGATTGGATCTATAATGCTATTGTTAATCCTCCGGACAAGAAAACTACGCCAAAGAATATCACGGTGAGATTGTCTGGAGAAAACAGAACTGATCTGGACCGGGCCTCCGAGGAGGAAGTCACAGCAGCACTTAATAGCATTGATCCGGATTGCGACTACCAGACCTGGATCGAGATTGGACAGGCTCTGCACACCTGGGATTCCGAGAATGGTCTTACAATCTTTGATGAATGGAGCTCTAAAGGCTCTAAGTACAAAGACGGCGAATGCCAGGACAAGTGGAATAGCTTCACCGCCGGCGGCGGGATTACCATCGGCACACTGTTCCATCATGCAAAGGGGGCTGGCTGGAAGCCTGATATCACCGCGCTAAGCTTTGGCGACCCGGTAAAGTCCGCAAAGTCTGGAATTCCATGTCCGATGACAGACGCTGGTAATGCGGAACGACTTGCACATTACATGCTCGGGAAGCTGGTCTTCGATGAACGCATGCAGCGCTGGCGGTATTTTAACGGGAAGAAGTGGGAAGTTGATAACGGTAAGCACATTCACCAAGCCGCAGTTAAAGTAGTGCGCAGAATAAGGCACGATGAGTCAAGGCAGTGTCCGAACGAGGAAATGGGGAAAAAATTAT
Source organism: uncultured Lentisphaeria bacterium (assembly GCA_903831825.1). Classification (GTDB taxonomy): domain Bacteria; phylum Verrucomicrobiota; class Lentisphaeria; order Victivallales; family Victivallaceae; genus CAIPAT01. The sequence continues at coordinate 23,605 of CAIKZE010000371.1, forward strand.
GGCAGCATTCTGTCGCGTCTGAATCACGGAGCAGTCTGTCTGCAATGATTGCGCTAGCCCAGCATGTGCCGGGAATGTCACAATCAGAGTTTGACTCCGACAAGTATTTGTTCAACTGCCAGAATGGCACTATTGAGCTGAAGACCGGAACGCTGCGGGAGCACCGGGCTGATGACTTCATCACCCGCATCAGTCCTGTCGCCTATGACCCAAACGCTGATTGTAGCATCTGGACAAAATTCCTGGACGAAACTCTCCAGGGTGACCAGGAGATGATCCGCTTCATTAAGAAGAGCGCAGGCTACTGCCTTTCCGGCGACACTTCGGAGGAAATTCTGTTCCTTGTGCATGGTCCTGAAGCGACCGGAAAAAGCACTTACATGGAGGCCGTTAAGTCCGCTCTCGGAGATTACAGCAAAACCTGCGACTTCGAGACCTTTCTGAAGCAGAAGGACAGCGGGCGCCCCCGGAATGACCTTGCCGGTCTGGCCGGCGCGCGGCTCGTATCTTCCTGCGAGGTCGAAGAAGGCAAGGCGCTGGCGGAGAATATCATCAAGAACGTGACCGGCGGTGATACGATCTCTGCTCGTTTCTTGTTCAAAGAGTTCTTCGAGTACGAACCTCAGTTCAAGCTCTGGCTGGTCTGCAATCACGCTCCGAAAGTGGATGCTCAGGACGGCGCTATGTGGCGGCGTATTCTCAGAATCCCTTTCACATTGATAGTTCCCAAGGAAAAGCGGGATAAAAGGCTTAAAACAATGCTGAAGGATCCGGCCATCGGTGGTGTTCAAATTTTGAAGTGGGCGGTTGAAGGATTTCTGTTGTGGCAGGCGGAAGGGCTGCAAATCCCGGCTGTCGTCGAACAGGCGACCGCAGAGTACCGCAAGTCGTGCGATTACCTGTCTGAATTCTTTACCGAAGTCTGTGACGTATCTGATCCGCTGGCATGGATGCCGTCGGCACAGCTTTACAATGCTTACCGGACATACTGCGATGCGAATGAAATAAAGCATACCATGAACCAGATTTCATTCTCCAGGAAGTTAGAGTCGCGGGGATTGAAGCAGCAAAAACAGGGCGGCATCCGTGGCTGGCAGGGTATCTGTCCAGCCTCGAAAATGCCAGTTTTGGACAGATTGGACACATCATCCACAAAGTCTCTTATAGAACCACCTCGTATGGGACTTTGCAAAACATCTGTCCAATCCGTCCAATCTGTCCAGCCGAAGGTGTCCAATGTTCCCACTGCGCCACCAGTAACACCGCAGGTGACGTCTAACTGGCAGCCAGCCCCCACGCAGCATCCAATGGGCTCCAATGACGGTTCAGTCACTCCGCCGCAGTCGGTTCCCGTGAATATGCCTGTCCCGATACCGCCCCTCCGCCCAAAGTACAGTGATATACGCCATATAAAGTGAGTGGAACATGCTTTTCATAAGTTGAAACCTTGCTGTGGTGCCGGGGAATCAATTCATAGAGTTCCGAGTGGTGTGGTTACAGCAGACCGAGGCCGTGAAAGACTACGCTGTACCCACACATTTTTATTATGCGTCTGGTGGTACTGGCGTGGTACGGACGGCAACTACATTAACGGTAAACGCACTGGTAGTTAATAACTCGCGCCGGAGATGCTGGACTTACAGCTTGCCGGTAAACAGCGGTCTGGACATTACTCATGGACTCCGGATACTGGAGTAGATCCCGGTATGTTAGTCGGCGACACAGGCCACATCCCCGGATGCAATATGCATTGCTGGATAAAGGTTATTCACTGTCTCTGAAACTGACCGGAGTGTCGCGTTAGTAATCGTCTTACTCTTGAAACCGGTGACCGTCACAATAACATCGGTACTGTCGGGCTGTGCTTTTAACATCCCCGGATAAAAAGCTAAGCGGAACATCAAGCCCGACGCCGATGTGTCCACTTACAAACAAGCCGTCAGCAGATCCGGAAGATGTCGCGGTCTTCGACTTAACTCAACATATGCACGGTGACGGCACTGAACGCACTTCCCGGAAACTGCCGGATAGATCAGCAATATCTACAGCCCGGCATGTTCGACACTTCCATTCACATCTTCCCGGTCTACGACGGACTCGAATACAAGTCTTCGACGATGAGCAAGACCAACTGGCCTTTCAGTTCTGCACTGTCCCACTACTCCACTATGACAATCAGTTATCACCCGGGGACTGGAGCCAAAGACTTCGGCAAGGCGAAGGTGACGACCGAACCCAGGTATCTGGTCGACACGCCCTTCCTGAAGATTCAGAATCCGCTGTACCCGCAGAAGACTACCGTCGATCTCCAGCCTAAAGGTGCTCCCTTGCAGATGCCGGATATGACCGTCAGCAATGTTGATGTCACGGTGAACGGCACTCCGGCTGCCGCAGTATTGAAGCAGGCCCCGTCGGCACCGGCCGGAAAGTAGGTAAAGCATGTATCCGGTGTTTGCAGACTTCGTTGAACCGGTGGAAGACCTTGGAGATGTAACGCTCCAGGCTAAGCTGTCATGCCCGGATGAATATCTGCAGATGCTGCTGTCCCATCCCGGAGCGCTGCGGTCGTCAATGTCCGGGAACGCGCCGCTCGCCGGCAAGAAAGTGCCGTACTTCCACGGCTGCCGCTGCATCGAGCCGGCCGGTTTCATCTACACGTGGATGCAGATCTTTCCACTGACCTTCGAGTCGGCGGGCGACGGCATGGCCTGGCGGCAGCTGTCGCTGAAGTACCTGAAGGTCAATCTGGATAAACTGTCGCGGCGGAGAGGCTGGAAGTGCGGGCTTGAGAAGCACGTCAACAAGTATCTGGTGTACTGCGCCGGACGGGAAGATGAAGCGTTCTGGGGCGACGGAAGCGAGTTGAGGAAGGGATAGGGCTGTGTTTTCCGGCTGTTGGGTGCTCAAAGCTGCACAGAGAGAGCGTAGCGAACGATGTGCTGTTTGAGCAATTGACAGGTGGAAGACGCGGACGTATCCTTTCCTCACTCTCGCCTTGACGATAGATAATCCATAAAAATAAAAAGTTTAGATTTTTTACTTTCCTTGCCAGTAACGACGCAAAATGTCCTACCTGACGTACTATCAGTACTGACATTTACATATTCATTTTAGACAGACAAATATGCGCCTTGACCTTGTAATGAATTGTTTTTATTATATGTTTATTTTTGTACAATGTAATAATGTACATGGAAGTTATGGGAGAACGGGGGATTTTAATAGTATGCTCGCTATTTAATTCAAGGCGCGGCCCCCTTTTTATTCTCCAGAGTAGATATTTCAGAGGGAGTATAATCATGGATGTTTCGTACAAGGCGGAAGGAATGCACGCATGAAACTTGTTCGCAATACCGGCACCGACCGCGTTATCGATCTGCTGCGCCCCGGACTCACTGCTGGACGCCAGCTTGATGTCATTACTTCTGCTTTTTCGCTTTTTGCTTTCTCCGAGATGCTGCGCGAACTTACTGCGCTGACGAAATGCCGCCTTTTGCTGCCGCCTGCCAGTGCCGGACTTGCAGTTCTTGGATCTGAAGCAGACCGTGCTGCCCGCAACCGCCTGCAAACCCGCTGGCTCGCCGGCTGCCTGGTGAAATGGCTCCAGGATAAAGCCGAAGTCAGGCGGGCGTCTGGTGCAGTGCCGCAGGGAGAATTTGTTGTACGCGACGCCGATGCGCAGCCATTGCAGGTACTGCTCGGTTCGCTGGCATTCAGTACCGACGGACTTGGAATTACCCCCGGCAATCCGTTGAACCTGATTCAGGCCTCGGAGTCGCCGGAAGAAGCCGTGCGGCTCAGCCAGTGGTTTGATGCTCAGTGGTCCAGCCTGGCATCTGATCCCGAAGTCAAAGCTGAATTCCTTGGTGTTTTTCAAGCACTTGCGGTTCACCGCGAACCGTTTCTCGTTTACACTCTCATGCTGCATCATATCTTTCGCGACCGCGGGGATGATCTCGATGAAGAACGCATCGTCAAGTCTGCGACCGGCATCCGCAATACGGTGGTCTGGAAGAAACTCTATAAGTTCCAGCGCGACGGCGTAGTCGGCGCGATTGATAAACTCAACCGCTTCGGCGGCTGCATCATCGCCGACAGCGTCGGGCTGGGCAAGACATTCGAAGCCCTTGCGATTATCAAGTATCACGAACTGCGTAACGACCGGGTGCTCGTACTCTGCCCGAAGCGACTGCGCGACAACTGGACGCTGTACAAAGCGAATGACCGCCGCAACTTCCTGTCTACCGACCGCTTTAATTACGATGTTCTGAACCATACAGACCTTTCCCGTGACGGCGGCTTATCCGGCGACATCGACCTCAGACACGTCAACTGGGGTAACTATGACCTGATCGTCATCGACGAGTCGCACAACTTCCGCAACAAGTCCGCCAACAAGGG
>CAIKZE010000372.1 GCA_903831825.1 uncultured Lentisphaeria bacterium
TGTCACGGGGCGGGTAAAATGGGCCACATCGGGGCGGGTTAAAATGGGCCACTCAAAGAGTATATTTTGTCATTGTAAACGAAACCTAATAAAGGATGCGGACAATGGCAAATCAAGTTGGAGTGGCAATGGAAAATTCAATCATTACGTTGAAGCGTCAAGGCTGGTCGAATCGTCGTATAGCCTTGGAGCTTAGCATAAACCGGAAGACCGTGGATGCTTATGTCAAGCGGCATTTACAGGTTGAAACTGGGCCAAACCCGCCCACCGGCTCAATTGTTGAAATTGGGCCAAACCCGCCCACCGGCTCAATTGTTGAAACTGGGCCAAACCCGCCCGCCGGAAATAGTGGTCCGCCAAGCCTCTGTCAAAGCTATCAATCCCGGATCAAAGAAATGCTGGAACTGGAGTTGTCGGTCAGGCGCATTTATCAGGATTTGAGCGGCGAATATGGTTTTTCCGGCAGTTACGATTCTGTCAAGCGTTTTATCCGCCGCCTGCAATCCAGCCATTCTTATCCGGTGCGCCGGATTGAAAAACTTCCAGGCGAAGAAGTCCAGATTGATTTTGGCAGCGGAGCGCCGGTTGTTGGGGCAGATGGAGTCAAGCGCAAGACTTGGGTATTCCGGATTGTTTTGAGCTATTCCCGCAAGGCCTACAGTGAGTCTGTATATCATCAGGATACGGAGAATTTCATCCGGGCGCTGGAAAATAGTTTCCGCTATTTTGGCGGCGTGGCGCTGACGTGTGTGCCGGACAATCTGAAAGCGGCAGTCACCAAACCGGATTTTTACGATCCTGAAATTGTGCCGAAGCTTCGGGAGTTTTGTGCTTATTACGATACGGTCATGATGCCGGCAAAGCCATATCGCCCCGATCACAAAGGCAAGGTGGAAAGCTCGGTGAAGTATGTCAAATCCAATGCCCTGAAAGGCCGGGTGTTTTCCAGTCTGGCGGAACAGAACAACTTTTTGCTGGAGTGGGAACAAAAGGTTGCTGACCAGCGCATTCATGGGACGACCAAGGAACAAGTCAAAAGTCGTTTTGCTTATGAACGCACGTTTCTACAGCCGCTGCCGGATACGCTTTTTCCATGCTTTGAAGAAGGCGTCCGCAAGGTGCATCGTGACGGTCACGTTGAGATTGCCGGCGCGTATTATTCGGCTCCCTGGGAGTTTTGCCGCCGGGAAGTATGGGTGCGTTTTGATCTCAGAACCGTGCGCCTTTTCGACAATAACATGAAACAGGTCGCCATCCATGCCCGTGTTGAAAAAGGCCGGTTCCGCACTGACGGCCAACATATTCCGGCCGCCAAAATTGCCGCCATCGAAAAAGGTCCAGACTACTTGATGCGGAAAATCGCCAAGGTCGGGCCCAATACTGAAGCATGGGCAAAAACCATGCTGAAGAACCGCCCGATTGAAGGCTTGCGGGTATTGCACGGCTTATACTCGATGACCGGCAAATATCCGTCCGCCGAACTCGAAAGCGGTTGCCTGGCAGCGCTGAATATGGAACAGTTCCGGCTCCGTGAACTCCGTTCAATGATCGGACGGAAAACGCATCAGCCGGAATTCGTGTTTATGACCGAACACCCGTTGATCAGACCAATCAACGATTATCAGAATATTGTCGCCGGCGTTATTAACAACTATTACAATGAGGTACAACAATGAGGGAAATTCTTGAACTTAACCTGAAAAAATTGAGGCTCTCCGGATTGATGGAAACCATTGACGTCAGATTGCAGGAAGCCCGCGCCTGTCAGCTTGATTACGCTGACTTTCTGGAACTGATCTTGCAGGATGAACTTGCAGTCCGCCAGAACCGCACTATCGCCAGAGGAATCAAAACAGCGGCGTTTACTGTGCCGAAAACCCTTGACCAGTTCGAGTGGAATTTCAACCCGGAAATAAACCGCAAACAGTTCTATGAGCTCGCCACCGGAGAATTCATCAAACAGGCAAGAGATGTTTTACTGGTCGGACCGCCGGGAACCGGCAAAACCCATTTGGCAACGGCGATCGGGTATCAGGCGATCAAAATGAATTTTACGGTCTTCTATTGTTCCATCTTTGACTTGGCAAGGGACTTTCTGCAAGATGAAAATCTGGCAGGAAGCTCTAAGAATGACCGGAAATACTTGAAACCAGACCTTTTGATCATTGATGACATGGGCATAAAACAGTTGCCGAAAAGCTCTGGAGAATATCTCTTTGAAATCATTATGCGCCGCCATGAACTGCGCTCGACGATTATGACCAGCAACCGCCCCATCGAGGAATGGGGGAAACTGATCGGGGATGTTCCGACAGCCGGAGCAATCCTTGACAGATTCCTGCAACATGCCGAAATCATACCATTCAAAGGCAAAAGTTATCGGTTAAAAGAAAAGGTAAAGACAATCACAGATTTGAAAAATAATTTATCGGATTAAAACAAATATCAATTTGAAAAATAATTTATCGAAAGTTAATTAAAATAGTGGCCCATTTTGACCCGCCCCGGAGTGGCCCATTTTAACCCGCCCCGTGACA
>CAIKZE010000373.1 GCA_903831825.1 uncultured Lentisphaeria bacterium
GACGGGACGGCTGGAGCACGACAATTCAATCAACGCAATCTCCGCCGGAGTCAATCACCTCGCATTTATTTTGCGCGGCACAATAGGAGGCCGTGATTTCCGATCCGTGCTTGACGAATATGTACTGGATCCAAAATGGGCACCGCCCGGGATAGACGGACCCGCTCGCATCACTGACGGACTATGGATGCTTGTGCGGATGTATCGCCGTTTCCGGGAAATGATTTTCTCCTCGGAAGGCGACGGACTCGGGCATTTGTTCTGGGACGTGGTCAAACAGTGGGATGCTGAATATGTGACATCTATGGAAGGCTTGGATATTGAAACGGTGACAGCAGCGAAACATTCGGAAATAGACCGGAAGTTTGCCGGGTTTGCCGCCGAAATTAACCGGAATGATGATGGTATCTGGCAAGCCCCGTATACCGGGAATACTCTCTTCGGCATCAACAACCACGATGTGATCAATCCTGTCGCGGAAGCGCTGCTGGGCGGCCCGACGCTGCGGATCGCCGCAAGCGCTCCTAATAACGGAGCGGTAAGGGGTTTTGAAGATCGTGCATTGCTGGAATATACCATGGATATCAGCGGGAACGGATTCACGCCGGTTGATGATCTGTATGTGCCGGCGCCGTTTCATGGATTGATCAGCAGCCTGTCCGAGTTTCAAACGCTTCAGGCTGATGCTCTGGCGACAAGCGATCCAAAGCTTTTTGCCGATGCACTGGAAGCTTATCCGGTGAATCGTTGCCCCGAACGCCAGGAATACTATTGCCAAATGCTGGACATTTACCGGGATATTCCGGCAGTATATCAGAAGTCCCGTGATTATATCAAATGGTAAACGCGACTGCTATGATGAAGCAATATGCAGGGGGTGGTAAAAGTGAAAGTCGGGATTGACAGCTATTCCTATCACCGCTATTTCGGTGAAATTTATCCCGGTACGCCAGACCCGGAGAAACAATGGACACTAGAGGATTTTCTCCGGCGTGCCAAGGAACTGGATGTGGACGGGGTCTCTCTGGAAACATGCTTTTTCCCTGGATATGACAAATCTTACATGAGGGAAATTAAGGCCATGCTTGACAAGTATGACTTTGAAAGAGTTTATGCCTGGGGGCATCCGGGCGGACTTGAGGCGGGCGCTAATGAGGTGAAATTCAGGGAGATGCTTGAACACATTGAATTCGCAGGAATGATTGGAGCTGACGTAATCCGCGTGGTGGCAAGTAATTTTGAATACCACTTTCATCCGCACGGCCCTCAATTGAAAATACTTTCTAAATGGTTCAAGGAAGCCGTAAAAAGAGCGGAAAACTGCGGAGTCAGGATCGCGGTGGAAAATCATATTGATTACAATTCAGAAGAAATACTTTCTCTGGTGGAATGCGTGGATTCCCCTTATTTTGGTGTTACTTTCGACACTGGTAACTTTGTCCGCATCCTGGAGGATCCCGTCGAAGCCATTAAGAAACTTGCAAAATATACTTTTGCCACACACATTAAGGATTTAAAGTTTCAACAAGGAGTTTCAATCAAGGATTGGTTTCTGTTTTCATGTACTCCGGCAGGTACCGGACTTGTAGACTGTCAGCAGATTGTCCAGATTCTTAGCGACAACAACTATCGTGGCTTTCTTGCAGTTGAAACTGATTTCATGCACTCTGATTTCGGTTGGAATGAAGATGCCGCGGTCGAACTCAGCGTCAAGGAGCTTAAGCGCATCATCAAGGCTATAGCATAGGCGTGTCTATGTAATTTAAACCAGACAATGGATAATGATCGAACCAAAGTCTAACACCGAATAAGAAATTTATGCATAACTTCAGAGATTTTATGAGCGGTAATAAACATATAACGATGAAATAGAGACACTAATTGAATATAACTGAAAACCATAATGAAGTTTTGGAATTGAAGCCCAAAAACTACCATTGCGGTACTTTGACCTATACGAAGTTCGGGCTCTTTGCGCTTTTCGCCTGGCTGCTGTGGGGAGATTATTGCTTTACGCTGATGGAGGCGGTGGTGCCAAGCATCATGCCGCTGAAATTAAAGGCGCTGGGCTGCCCGAACTGGCTGCTGGGGATGATAATGACTACGGTGCCCGGCATCCTGAACATCGGCATCACGCCATATCTTAGTTTCAAGAGCGACAGATACCGCAGTAAATGGGGCCGACGGCTGCCGTTCATCATCTGGACGCTGCCGTTTTTGAGCATCAGTCTGGCGCTGCTTGGCTTCAGCGAAGACATTTCGGTAGTGCTTCAGCGGAACACGCCGTTTCTTCAGCAGTTCGCTCCCGCGACAATTACCATTGGCGTTATTTTCGTCTTTATAACGGTATTTCAGTTTTTCAATATGTTTGTCAACACGGTTTTCTGGTATCTCTTCAACGATGTCGTGCCGCCGCAGTTCCTCGCCCGTTTCCTGGGAGCATTCCGCATTGCGGGCACTTGTGCCGGGGCGTTGTACAGCTATTTCATCTTCCAGTACGCGGAATCAAACATGCGGGAAATCCTGCTCGGCGCTTCAATCGTGTATTTCATCGGTTTCAGCGCGATGACGCTTCGGGTAAAGGAAGGCCAGTATCCGCCGATTGAGGGCGAAACGGACAAAGGCAAGAAAGGACTGGGCGCAGTTAAAACATATTTCAAGGAGAGTTTTTCTGCCAGAATTTACTGGCTGGTATTCCTGTTGAGCGGGGTTCAGTCAGTAGCAGGCGGCGTTGGAGTTTTTGGTATTTTTTTCAACAGGGAAATGGGGCTGTCGTTGAAACAGCTGGGGCAGCTTGGCGCAGTCGGTTCGGTGGCGGCGCTGATTACGATGTATTTTACCGCGATCTTTGTAGACCGCTGGCAGCCGATGCGGGTAAACACCTATATCGCAGTTTTTGGTCTCGTGTCATGTTCGATGGGGTGGGTCTGGCCGTTCATCAACATTCCCGGCGACTGCTATTTCTGGTTATGTTTGTCAACCATTCTGATTACCTCATTCCAGGGGGCTTTAGCCGGAGCCTGCGGCTTTCCTATGCTGATGCGACTGTTCCCGCAGTCCAGGTTCGGACAATTCTGCTCGGCCAATGCGCTGGTTGGCGCACTGTTCAGGCTGCCTGCTGGAATGGCCGCAGGCTTTTTCATCGATATTGTCAGGTATTATTGCAATGGCACGGACTACGCCTACCGGTTCCTGTTTGCCTGGACATTGCCTTTCAATGCAATCGCCGCCGGAATCGCGGTTTATCTCTATATCTGCTGGCATCGTCTGGGCGGTGAC
>CAIKZE010000374.1 GCA_903831825.1 uncultured Lentisphaeria bacterium
TCTCAAATTGTGCGGGGATGGCGGACGGATTAAAATCCGTCCCTACAACATGATTCGAGCCTACGGCTCTCAATGGCGGCATCTCAAAAAGTGTCAACTGCCCTTTGAAACATGTCAAAACTTTTGTCTTTTTACTTTTGTCTTTTTACTTTTATCTTTTTACTTTTGTCTTTTTACTTTTGTCTTTTTACTTTTATCTTTTTACTTTTATCTTTTTACTTTTGTCTTTTATCTTTGGAGCGGATACCGCAGTCAACCGCTGCCTACTGTTTGCTTTTTTCCTGGGGCGGGGGAGTTTTCAATTCTTCAAGCTCTTTTGAAATATCCGCGGCTCTGCTGAGCAGAATGCGCATTTCTTTCTTGCTGTCAATTTTAAGCTCCAGTTCCTTGTGAAGCGCAATAATCTGTTTGTGCAGTTTGAGCAACGCCGGATCTTTTTTAATCAGTTCCACCCTTGCCTTGAACATTTCGGCTGCAAGCTTTTTATCCTGTTCCTCAAGTTCCCGGATTTTATCGGTCTTTGCCGAATCGTCCTTAGTTGTTTCGGCTTTTACCACGGCCACGGCGAAAACTGCCGCACAGCATAATATCATAACCAGTAAAATATTTTTCATAAGATTCTCCGTCATAAAATATAAAATTCAGCGATAATTAATGTTTATTAAAATAGCCCGGTCATCCGTGCTTTTCCAACGCTTCTTCAATTTGAACCGGATTTTCCGAGCCAGGCGACTATTTCAGCGGCCATCAGGGGAGGAGTAAAACCGAAATGCTCCCTCACGGTTTCAATGGCCCCGTGCGGCACAATCTGATTTCCCCAGCCGAAATGCCTGATGCCTTTATGCGGGAAATTGATCAGTTCCTCATCAACCTGCGACGCAAAACCGCCGCAAGTCTGGCCGTCTTCAATCGTAACCACCGGCATCACCGCAGCCTGCAATTTCAGAAGCTCATCATCAAACGGCCGGATAAACCTGGTATTGACCACCGTGGCGGAAATATTATATTCCCGCTGCAGCAGCTCGGCTGTTTTGAGCGCGGTATAGGCTTCCCTGCCGCATCCCCATAACGCAATATTGCCGCCTTCGCGAAGTATCTCCGCCCGGCCGGCAATCATATTTTCAATCGGAAAGGACATTTTAAATTCAACTCCGGAACTGCCGCGCGGATACCTTATCGCAACCGGCGACTTCATTTTCCAGGCGAAGTGAATCATTGATCTCAATTCATTTTCATCTTTAGGCATCATCACCGTCAGGTTCGGGATGGCGCGCAGGAACGACAGGTCATGAATACCGTGATGCGTCGGGCCGTCTTCAACAATCCCGGCCCGGTCGAGACAGAAAATCACCGGCAGATTCTGGAGGCAGACATCGTGTAAAACACAATCCAGCGCCCGCTGGACAAAAGTGCAGTACATCGCCACGACCGGACGCATTCCGCCGGCCGCCAGGCCGGCGGCGAATATTACGGCATGCTCCTCGGCAATGCCGACATCAAAAAACTTCTCCGGATGCTTCACGGCAAATTCGCCGAGCCCGGTTCCGGAACTCATCGCCGGAGTAATCACCGCAAGATCTTTATGTTTTGCGGCAAGCTCCGACATTGTTTTCCCGAAAGCCGTGGAAAAAGAAACGCCGGAACCGCGTTTTCTGCATTCGCCGGTCTCCAGGTCGAACGCGGCCAGCCCGTGATATTTTTCAGGCGCCGCTTCCGCCGGGCTGTAGCCATGTCCTTTTTCAGTAATGACATGCACCAATACCGGTCGGTGAAATTCTTTAATCCCTTCAAATGTCCTGATAAGTTCACTGAAATCGTGCCCGTTAATCGGACCGATGTAGCGTATGCCCAGTTCTTCAAAGAATACGCCGGGCAGAAACATGCTTTTGGTGGCTTCTTCAAGACGCTGAATTTTGCGGTGGATTTCGGGGGCGTGAGGTATTCTTTTCAGCATCATTTTGGCCAGCGCTTTAAAGCGGTTGTACCCTCTGCCTGAAATAATGCGGTTCAAGTAGGAAGGAATGGCCCCGACATTTTCTGAAATCGACATTTTATTGTCGTTCAGGACAATAATCAAATCCCGGGTTGCATCGCGGACATTATTGAGGCCTTCCAGCGAAATACCGCAGTTCAGCGCACCATCGCCTATAACCGCGACCACTTTATGTTTCTGACCCTGTTTTTCAGCGGCGGCGGCCATGCCGACGGCGGCGGAAATGGCGGTTCCGGCGTGTCCGGCGCCGAAACAATCATACTCCGATTCATCCCTGGAAAGAAAGCCGAGGCAGCCGTTGAACTGCCGGAGGGTTTTAAAAAAATCTCGGCGTCCGGTAATGATTTTATGGACGTAAGCCTGATGTCCGACATCCCAAACCAGCTTGTCTTCGGGCGTATTGAACACATAATGCAGCGCCATGGTAAGTTCCACCGCGCCGAGATTCGGAGCCAGATGCCCGCCGTTGGCGGCAACAGTATTGATTACCAGCTCGCGAATTTCACCGGCCAGTTCTTCCAATTGACTGACGCTCATGCCGCGAATGTCCGCGGGGGAATTCACCCTGGGTAAAAGCGGTTCGCCGGTCTCTTTGTTTATTTTATCTTCACTATCCATATATCATTGTAATCGAAAATATTATACTTTAATTCCTAACCCAAAGAGAAATATAATAACAGAATAATTCACTTTTACAATCAATGGTACTATCTTAAACCAAACATAATACCTAAGGCGGGCTTTGCCCGCAACCCAAAAGAAGGAATTCAGAATTCAGGAGTCAGAATGGAAACCAGAAATTCAAAAAACAGGAGGGAACAGTTGCGATGGCGGATAACCCAATGGAGGGTTGTGCTCCGTCACAACCTTCTTTCGATACAGGTCACGACGGAGTGTGACCATCCATTAATGCAACTACTTGCTAAACAGGCCGTTTAATATGACAATTTTATAAACGCTTAAAGCATAGAAGTCTAAAACAAAGATACTAATGCGCCGGTAATCACGCCACTCCGGAAAGGGCGCGGTTACCGGCGCATTGTCAATTGCACGATTTATTACTGCTGGGCCAGATAACCTTTCTGCAACTGGACGGCATTGATGAATGCCAGCATATTTTCCAGCGGCACATCCCCCTCCACCGCATGCGCCGGGGCAAAAATGTAGCCGCCGCCAAGACCTTTCTCCAGCAGTCTTTCTGACTCGGCGACTACCTGCTCCACCGTACCGTAGGGCAGTGTCCGCTGGGTGGAAAGGCCGCCCCAGAAACTGAGCCGCCCCTTATACTGGTCCATCAAAGCGAAAGTATCCATAACCTCCGGCTGAAACGGATTAAAGTTATTCAGGCCGATGGCAACCAGATCGTCAAACAGTTCGTCCACATCGCCGCAGGAATGAATGCTGACCATTTTCCCGGCATCCCTGACTACGCCGTAAATACGTTTCAATTGCGGGTAAATGAACTTTTTCCACAGTACCGGCCCCATAATCAGACCGTGCTGCTGTCCCCAGTCATCCCCGAAATGCACCACGTCGATATCATACTCCAGCGCTCTTTTGACTATTTCGATGTTAAAATCCGTAATCGTGGTCAACAACTCTTCGACAAATTCCGGATTTACGCACATATCCATCAGCAGATTCTCCATGCCGCGCATCGTCCAGGCGCGTTCGAACAATGAGAACCCTATCGCAAACATCCGGAGCAGATCCGGATGCTGTTCAATCCGCTTTCCAACGTTGGCCTCAAATGCGGCTTTGTCCGGGAACGGCGGCAGTTTAAAACCCGCCAGCGTCGGTTCCGGAATCAATAAATTCTTGACGACGCCAATATCCTTATCTTCGCTGCGGTCCCAGACCACGCCGAAAAAGTCCTCATAGCATTCATTGCCGATGTTCTCGAAACCGCCGAACACGCTCAACCCCAGGACATGGTTTTCCAGCAACGGCTCAAGGTCATTCACGCCATAATGCGCTTTCAGCTTTGCCGCGGCCTCATAGGTGAAACCGAGAGACCATGGAGTATAAGGGACCGGCTCACAACGCATAGCCTTCAACGCCACAGTTCTTTTGTCCATTTTAGCATTCATGTTTTTTTAAATCTCCGCTGTTTATATTGATTTATGTTATTCTTGCATTAAACTAATATTAATATAAAGCATAATGGAGATTTACGGAATGTTAAATAAAATCAAAAACATTCGAAAAATAATCAATATTCCCAATTCATGCATTGAGAAATATCTTGATTTGAAAGGAAAAAAAGCGAATCCGTTAAAAGAACTTGGCGTTTATTATTCCGGAATAAGCCTGCTCAAAAAAGGATACCGGGTCGGCAATCCCGATCATCAGGACACTTATATCATTATTTTTACCAAATCCGGAACCGGCTGTCTGCTCACCAGTCAGGGCGAAATCATCATGACCGGCGGCACCGTCACGGTCATCCCGGCCCGGGAACCCTGTTCCTGGGAAGTTTACCGGGACGAGTGGACAATCCTGTGGTTTCATTGCCATGCTGTTGCCTGCTGGCAGCGCTTTAAAGGGCAAGTCCTGCACAAACCGACCGCGGTGATTCCGCGCCTGGAAAATGCCATGAACGGCTATCTTCAGGAAACTGCGGACCATCCGGCGGAACCGGAGCCGGAAACCGCGGCCGAGCTTTACAGCCGGATTATCGCTTCGTATCTGAGTGAATCATTGCAGGGACCGGATCTGGCCAGCGGCGACCGGCTTGAACTGGAAAATTTACGGGATGAAATGAAAAGCTCCCTGAGCAAAAAATGGAACACAAAACTGATGGCGAAAAAACTCAACATTTCAGCATCCACCCTGCAAAGGCGCTGTCTCGACAATTACCGGAAAACGCCCCGGCAAATCCTGATTGAAATGCGCATGGATTACGCCGAAACCCTGGTCGAATGTACCGATTATCCGTTGAAGACGATTGCCCAGGCAACCGGTTACAGCGACGAATTCATCTTCTCCAGCGCGTTTAAAAAATATTTCGGAGCATCGCCGAAATTCTACCGGCGGAAAAAAACAAACGTTATAAATAGAAATCTTGAAAATAATCGAAACCAGGAATAAACTACAGACGTAGCATAAATTGATTTGCGAGAGGAAAAATTGCGGGCATAATCTATGAAAATTAATTTACAAAACAAAAAAACGGCAGTTGCTTTCTTTGCCATGATCGCTGTGTTTCTGACGACAATCTCCGTTTGCGGCAAAACGCTGAAGCCGGAGGACGATAAACTTGTGGTTACCGGCGACTGGGAAATTTGCGGCCAGGTGAATAAACTATATGACACGCCAATGGGTAGTGTCTATGATTTCACTATGAGTGATTATTTTAAATTTACCCCTGAATATCTCAAAGATGTGGCAAAAGGCAAATATGCGTTGCATTCCATCCAGTTTGATCTGCGCAAATTCATGGACCGTCAGGAAAAAATCCGCCGCTTTATCGTGCTGGATTTTAAAATCCGCACATTTCCGGCGATCAGCACGGTTAAGAATCCGATGTTGAGATATACTCTTACGCGCAGCGCCGTCGATCCGTCGAATATTAATGGCTATCAGAGTTTGAACGGTTATTTAACGTGTGAAGATATTTTATTAAGCCCTGGAATATTTTCTCCGTATACCCCTTCTGGTTTTAAGCACCGGTGGGCTTTCGGAATTGACAGCGGCATTTATTGGCCGCATTACGAAGTTACCACTTACCGCGTAATTTTAGATACTTACAAAGATGGAATAAATTCTGTCAATTTTAACGGGAATAAGACGATAGGCCAAAATGCCGAGGATCCGAAAGGCCACAATTCCGGTTCCGGACTTTCACCCCAAGGCAAATGGATCCCCCCGCAGACGGAAAATGTTGCTGACTTTGTTGTGCCGGTACGCAGTTTCGGTCTTTGCATTCAAATCGATCCTGACATTATGCACAGAGGCATAACCTACCGCACGATTCTTGAAGTAAGCCGTCCAGTCGTAACACTGACTGACCACGAAGAGGCGTTGCGCGCCCTGCCGCCGGTGGAAAAAATGGCGGATTACCCTTATGGCGGTTATATTACAGATTTAAAGAAAATAAATATGGCAGGCAATCCCGATCTGATTTATGCCTGTGCCATGCATCTGCTGAACGGCGAGGATTTGCCGCTGGGTGTGGAAATGCTGAAAAAAGCTGCGGACAGCCAGCATATTTTCGCGATGTACCAGCTTGGGGTTTGCTATTTCCGCGGCATTGGCGTGGAACCGGATTTTAAGCAGTCGCTGGAATGGTTGAAGCATGCCACTGAATACGGCTTGCCGGATGCCTGGGCATTGTCGGCTGTTGTGCAAATACGCAGCGCCCAATCGCCATATTTAAGCGATTATATCAGAGGTGCGGTTAAACAAGGTTTGAATTCTTCGGGTTATAATACTAAACACGATAATTGGGTGCTGAGTGGGGGCCTGAATAACGGTGGTGCAGGGTCTTTTGTAAAATGCAGTCCCAAATTGGAATTTCTGCAAACTAAACATGATTATATTTTCAGTTATTACAAGGATAATGTCGATCCTAAAATACTTCCGCCGCCCCCCAAGGAAGTTCCAGCCTTAACGAAACAGACCTTAACGGAAGTTAAGAATCAATTGAATTTTAATAATTCAACTTTAAAAAAGCCATCTGGCAAGGAGAAAACTACTGTCAATTTTGAAATTGGGCCTCCGGCAAAATTAAAAGAAAATAAATTGCCCGATAAATACTACGATATCAGAGTGGAAGGGCTAGGCTATCACGCCGATAGTGATGAACTTTTTAAAGATGTAATTGCCAATAACTATATTCCGGCAATCCTATATCAGGGACGGACCACTTTACTCAGAACCAACTTCCGGGAACCGGATATTTCTCTGCTTTATATTGACATTCCGGCCGCCAGTTCGTCCGATGCGCTGGAGAAAGCTGCCGCGGTTTTTGACAAAGGCGCCCAGTTGGGCAGCCGGGAATGCGAAACTGAAGCCTTGCACTGCCGGGTGCGGCTCGGCAAAGTGAAAAAAGAAGATTTTACTCCTGAACTTGATGTCCGGCTGGCGGATTACCCGCTGTATCACATGCTGAAATATATGGTTGAAAACCCGGACGCGCCGGGAGCAAAGGAATTTTTGTCGCGCAAATATGAAGACGCCCGGCAAATCTGGCGGAAAAATCCGACCGCCTGGAACAACTTTCTGCTTGGGGCTGAAGCATTGTACCAGTATTATGATTACGGTTTTGATACGGCCTGGTACCGGCTGTACTATCGCGACATTAAAGATGTGGAAACTGCCTTTAAATATCTGGATGACGCGGCCAAACAGAATATCGCACCGGCGCTGTATCTGTGCGGCAAACAATTGCTTGAAGGCATGCGCAGTAAAGGACAGATGGACGAATTCTCCAATAAAAACGAGGGCGTAAAACTGCTGAAAGCGGCGGAGCAGGCAGGCTATGCCAAAGCTTCCTATCTGCTGGTTAAACAACAGTTTATAAGCAATCCGCGCTCAACTGACGAAAAATGGATTGAAAAGCTCAAGCCGGCGTTGGATGCGAAAGACGCCGATGCCTGGTTGCTGGCAGGGGATTTTTACTCCAGACTTAAAAGCTCCGGCAATGACAAAAAGGCGTTGGACGCTTATGAAAAAGCGGCGGAATTGGGCAGTATCCGGGCATGGCATAGTCTGGGCATGCGGTATTACAATAAACCGAGTACCGGCAAAGAGAAGGAACAAAACAAACTTAAAGCGGCGGAATGCTGGCAAAAATTCGTTAAACTCGACCGCGAAGCCAGAAGTCAGGACATCAACGATGTTTATTGGCCCGGCATCAAAAAACCGCCGGTATTTAAACTTGGAGACGGGGATTACTCAATCAAAGGACTGAGTGATCAGGAAGTCCGCAGATATTATGAAACGTATTAGCGTGGGCATGTTTCAAAAGGCAGTTGACACTTTTATGTCATAACGCTCTGATAAAACAAGCTCCGGCGGAGCGATACATATTGTGGCGCCGGACTTTAGTCCGATGAATGATGACAATTAAAATTGGGAGTTCCGTAGTAACGAAACATATAAGGATTGATATGATTCGAGCCTACGGCTCTCGAATTGTGTGGGGGCTGGCGGACGGATTAAAATCCGTCCCTACAACATGATTCGAGTCTACGGCTCTCAATGGCGGCATCTCCAAAAGTGTCAACTATCGCTAACCCCTTTTTGAAACATGCCCATTAATTTGCAGCTTTTAAAGGCAGAATGATTTTAAATTCAGTCCCGGCGGCGGAAGAGTCAACTGAGATTGACCCGCCGTGAGCTTCAACAAATTGCCGGGCTATGGACAATCCCAATCCCGTGCCGCCGGACTTGCCGCAGGTAGTGAACGGCATAAACAATTTGCCTTCGATCTCTTCTGGAATTCCCGGACCATTGTCTCTCACCCGGAGTACCAGTTGCTTGTCTTCGACATTCGCGCAAACCGCGATTGCCGGAGTTGAAATTTTATGATCAATCAAAGCTTCCGCGGCATTCCGGACCAGGTTCAACATAACACGTTCAAGCTTGCTTATATCCCCTTCGAATAAAACGTCGTCCGGTGCATCTATTTCCAGAGTGATATTGCTCTGTACCAGCAAATCACTGGTTCCCCGGCGCACTTGACTGATCAATTCATTCAGATGTATTTTCTGCTTGGTCACCGCATTGTTGCGAATAAAATCAAGAACGTCATTAACCATTTCAAGGCCGCGGTCGGCAGACTTTTCAATCCATTGCAAATTCTCGCGCAGCTCTTCCGGGTTATCCATTTTGTCCAGAGAAATTTCCGCCAGCCCCCTGATTCCGCCGATGGAATCGCGCAAGTCATGGCTGAGCATTGACAACGCCTGCCCGACTGCGGAAATTTTTTCATTGCGCACCAGCGCTTCCTGCAAATCAATGTTTTTAATGGCTGAAGCGGCTTGTTCCAGGAACAGGCGGACCAGATATACCCGCTCAGTGTGAATAATCGCATTGCCGCGTTCAAACAATGTGACAATCCCGTATTCATCCAGCGCAAAATATAACATTCCTTTTGATTCGTACATCCGGTTTTCAAGATTCGCCGGGATCGAAACCAGGTATTTACCGGCGACTTCCGGCTCCACCAGGATTCCGGTCGCGGAAATTATTTCATATTTGTCCTGGCGGCGGATTGCCAGCAAAGCGGAATTGCAGCCGAGAATTTCGGAAACCTGTCCCAGAATATTCTGCAGAAGTTTATCCAGTTGCCAATGCTGCGCGCGGATTTGCGAAAAAACTTCGATCAGGTCTTCAAGATTGCGGGTTTTATTCCATTCATAAATCGCCTTGGTGGCAATCTGGAGAATTTCATCTATTGAAAAAGGCTTGCAGTAATAAGTCACGTTGGCGCCGGCCTGCAGCACGATCTCTTCAATGGAGTGATCGCTGTAGGCCGTAACAAAAATAATTTCAGCACGGCTGTCAATTTTACGGATTTGAATAACGGTTTCCAGGCCGTCCCAGCCGGGCATGCGCATATCCACAAAAATTGCGGCGTATGGTCTGTTCTCTTCACAAGCTTTCTTGACTGCGGCAAATCCGTCTTTCCCGTTGGAGACATCATCAATCTCAAATTTCATGACTGCCGGGGAACTCAACTTCACCTCGTCCAGCAGATTGTCATCGCCGAAAAGTTCTGCGGCGGCATCAGACAGTTCCCGCAGATTCTTGTGGTTGGAACGAACAGGAATAAGAATTTCCCGGAAACTGTCCCTTACGGTTTCTTCATCGTCAATAACTAAGATGCGGGTATTAAATTTCTTTAACATGTTACAAACCTCCAGTCTTTATTAAAAATTATGTTTCTTCCCTTAAATTCGCGGGGCATTTCCTGGATAACCGTTTTTTAACGATCCAATAATTTGAATATCCAATATCCGTCCCGCAGCCGCGGGATCCCGCCGGAGCGGGAGAATATCCAATATCCAAGGTAAAAAATACCGTCATCGTGCCTGCTTTTTTCTCTGGCAGTATCTAAAATTGATTGTCTTTATGTATTCTGTTTTTCCTTCATCAGTTGGATATTCCTTGTTGGATATTCGTTTTTAAAACCCATAAATTCCAGTGAAGACCCAAAATTATTCATGTTGCTATTTCCAGCGGTAAAATAATTTTTGCCGTAGCGCCCTGTTCCTGACCGGGACTGCTCAGTTCAATTTTACCGCCGTGCGATTTTATAATGGAAGCACACTGATACAGGCCGATTCCGGAGCTGCGGTTCTTCGTACTGAACCCGTTTTTAAAAAACTTATCCGTCATTGCAGGCTCAAAACCTGCGGCATTATCGGTTATTTCCATTACTTGTTGATTGCTTTCCTGTCTGATTGCAATCTCAATCCGCCGGTTTTCCGTCCGTCCGGCAATGTCAAAAGATTCGGCGGCATTCTTCAACAAGTTGATTAATACCTGGATAATGCGCGTTTTATCCACTTTGATTTCCTGGATGTCCTGCTCAACATTAAAGACCACAGCAATATTCCTCTTCTGCAAAGATGCGGCTAACATCGCTACCGCATCATCCGTCAACTGCTTCAGCAATACATTGGACGACAACGCTTTGCTGCCTCCGGCATAAATCCGCTGCAGCGAAAGCACATCATTGATGTGAGACACCAGATTCGCCATCTTTTGCGAGGTTTCCAGAATGGTATTTTTTCTTTCAGACAGCGATTCTTCAAGTTTTGCCAGAAATTCCTGCAGTTTCGTTATTTTTTCTTTCCCGAGTGCCTGTTCCAATGCCTCGGACGGATTACTAAACATTTTCCGCAGCATGGACATGGATTTTATCTCCGGCCAGCCGGTGTCGCCAAGATGTTTTATCGCCAAGGTGCCGACCCCGGTCATCGCATTGCCGATATCATGCAGCACGCTGCCGGCCATCAGCGCCCTGCCGCGCTGTTCCGCCTCCTGCGCGCTGGCTTCTTCCAGAGCATTCTGCGCCAGTTTACGCTCAGTAATATCGCGGGCAATTCCCAGCACTCCAATAATCTCGCCGGCAGCATTATGCATCGGGGTTTTAATAACTTCAAACAGCTTCCGGTCGCCGCTGTCTGCAAAAGTCAGCCACTCCTCATTAATGCAGGCCTTGTCTGTCTCCATAACTTTATCGTCGTAACTGCGGAAAAAATCCGCTTGAACTTTGTCAAAAAAATCGTAATTGCTTTTGCCGACAATGTCCGCCTTTTTCATTCCGAAAAGGCGCTCAAAAGCCGGATTGCAACTGATATAAAGCCCGTCCGGGCTTTTCCGCCAGACCAAATCCGGAATGGATTCGATCAGGGAGCGATATATATCTTCCGAATACCGCAATTTATCTTCAATCTGTTTCCGCTCGGCAAGTTCCTGCTCGATTCTCATGGCGGACTTGCGCATCCGGTAATTTACGCTGGAAACATAGATTAAGAAAAACATGATCATAATGATAAATATAAAGCCGAAGACAACCCATAAACGATATTCTTTCCAGAACGCGGCAAACGTAATTTGCCCATAGACTTCATATGGCCCGATACGCAGTTCTTTCAGGCATTCATTGACCGGGCTGTAATTCAACGGCTCCGACCAGCCGGCGATTCCGGCGGCAACGGCGGCGGCATCTTCCGGTTTCATCCGCGTCAATGCCACCATCACCTTTTCGCCAAGCCCGTGAGGAATATGCGCCAATTCCGCAAACGGCCATTCCGGATAAAGCTGAGTCGAGCATAACAACGGAAACCGGCGGGCCGGGTATTCAACACGATGAATGATCTTGAAATCCTCCAGACTGACCCGGCCTTCACGAATCATGCTTTCCAGAATGCCGGTGGTTACCGTTCCGGCATCCGCGTTCCCGGCCTTAACCGCCATGACTACCGCATCATTGGTTCCGCCAAACTTCACGGAGGAGAAATCTCGATATGGATTTATATTGTTCTGCTGCAATAGCCGCCAGGCGATTTGCCAGCCGCCAAACGAAGTTTCGTCTGACGCCATGAAACTTTTGCCTTTCAGATCCGCCAGTTTATCAATACTTTTATTGGACCGCAAACAGAAAATAATCCCGCCGTATTCATTGTAATAATTACCATTGTAGCTTTTTTCCATCGACGCGATCCGGCTGACATTGTACTCCATTTCCAGCGTGACATAAATCGAGGAGTTCACCAGGATAAAATCAACCTTTCTATTCCTTACCGAGTCGATTATTTCGCTGTAGGCTAACGGAACTATTTTAAATTTATATTCCGGAATGTTCGAGGTCAGGAAAGCCGCCGTGGGTTCCCACAGTTTCAGGCAGGTATCTTTGCCGCGCAAAGCCAGCACGCCAATTCTGACATACTGCTGCTCCGCGGCAAATCCGCAGGGAAAAATAAATCCGACAATAACAATCAGCAACCATAACTTCAGCTTGAAAAAAAACATTCTATAATCCAGTTCCTGTTATAATTTCCAACTGGCGTAATTCATAACAAATATTACACTCGTAATGAGTATAGAATACTTTGAGGCATAAAGCAAATTTTTCAAACCATATTCGCATCTTTCCGCCCAAAATTGTTTCCGGCTTGACAGCATAACTTTTTGAGCTAATGTTAGTGTGTTGCGTAATCCCCGGATTATTGAACGGTTATACTCTATAAGGTTGAAAATTTCAAGGAAACATTGATTATGTTCACAATTGAAAACAAAGAACTGAAATGCGAATTCGAAATACCGGCATTCGGCATGGGCACCTGGATGATGGGCGGAGAAACAGAGCGGGATGCCGGCAATAACGGCGATGCCGATGCCGCCGCGCTGATCGCCGGACTTGAACGGGGGCTCACCCATATTGATACCGCGGAAATGTATGCCGCCGGTTTTGCCGAAGAAATAGTCGGAAGGGCAATTGCCGGAAGAAAACGGTCAAACCTGTTCATCACCTCCAAAGTATGGGACACCAATCTGAGTTATGACGGCGTTTTACGCGCCGCCGAAGGCAGCCTGAAACGGATCAAGACTGATTACCTGGACCTGTATCTGATACACAAACCGAATAACGATATCCCGCTGAAAGATTCCATCCGCGCGCTGGACAGACTGCGCAGTGAAAAAATAATCCGCAGCATCGGAGTAAGCAATTTCGCGGTAAAGCGCCTTGCTCATGCTCAGGCATTATCCGACCATAAAATCGTCGCCAACCAGGTGCATTATAATCTTACTTTCCGGGAACCGGAAGTTTCAGGGATGCTGGATTATTGCAGTCGCAACGATATCATGCTGATTGCCTGGCGGCCGCTGCAAAAGGGCGCGCTGCCGGCCGACAGCGCGGCATTCCTGCAGCCGCTGTGTGAAAAGTACCATAAAACGCTGTATCAGATTGCGCTGAACTGGCTGATTTCGCAGCCCGGCGTGGCAACGATATCCACCATGCGCAACCCAAGCCATCTTGATGAAAATCTCGGCGCGCTTGGCTGGGAAATGGATAAAAGCGACATCGAATTTATCCGGGAAAAATTCCCGGAACAGCAAAGCGTTTCAGATATTGTTCCTTTGTCCTGATAATAAATATGGGTCTTCACTGGAATTTATGGGTTAAAAAAAACGAATATCCAATATCCAACAAGGAATATCCAACTGATGAAGGAAAGGAACCGTTCAATAAAGTACATCGTCTGTCCATAAAAGATAAAATCACGATTGTCAAGCCGTTTATAGCTTTGAAAGAAAGCATCTCGCTTTATCCTGGGGCAGTCTGCATTCAGGACTTCGATTTCTCAACCTTGCGCTCATTTCCGGTACAGGGTTTGAATTCTATAGAGGCTGTACAAACTTTTCAAGAGGTTTGGTCTTATTATAAATTGCAGACGCAAATAAAATTACAGATAGAGGAAAAAGAAAAGAACTTTTATTGCATTGGAGCATGGCCTCATAAAAAATGGTCAATTGAAAAAGTAAACGCACATTTGTCATATTAAACGCACGTAACCTAGAGAAAGTCGTGCGTTTAATTTGACAAACAGATAAAAAAGGGTTGGATTTTTCTTCTCAAGAGATAAAAACGCATGTGCTTTGTGCTCTTACTCTGACAAAAAA
>CAIKZE010000375.1 GCA_903831825.1 uncultured Lentisphaeria bacterium
TCAAGGCGACTAAGGCTGAGTTAAAAAAACTAGCCGTGATCCACAACGATACGCTTGGAAAGTGGAACTACACCATCATGCCAAGAGCAGAGGGAGCCGGGCAGTAGAAAATGTGATTTTGTTTTTGTGTCGATCCTTAGGCATCTTATCTTGAATTTCACGTCCGACCATTCCGGTAAGCGCCGCCCCGGAGTGCGTGTGGGAGGCCCCGATAATTATGCTTTCCGGAGTCATTCCGCAAAGTTTAAATACCTCGTCTTGAACTTCTTTAATCGTATCGAATCCTATAAAGCAAGCGTCAATTCCCACCAGCGCTGTTTTTTGTTCGCCATTATCAAATACCGCAGCTCTGACTTTCAAAGGATCATGTATATTTTCCAGATATAGTTTGCAGTAAGATCCGGCGCGTTCGGTTCCGATTGGCGGCGTAATGTCAGTTTCAAAAAATCCTGCTTTCATGATTTGGCACCTTTAGAAATTATAATCCATTTTTACGGGGATTCCGGTTTGGGCGGACTTAATGGCGGCTTCGCCGAATGCAACGGTTTTAGTTCCCTGGATCACATCGGTCGGGCATTGCTGATTTTGGCTGAGGCAACTGATGAATTCCTTAAGTTCGGCTTCGACGTTATGACTGGAAACCAGCACCGGAATCTGAGCGAATTTTGTGGATTGTGCCGCAGAGTAAACTGATTCTTCGGAAATTTGGATGAAATCGCTGGTGTTGTCGCATATAATCGTACCCTTGGTCCCGTTGATGACGGTGCGCATCGTGTATGGCCGTTTTACGCCGATGGAGACGAAAATGCGTCCGATCACATCATTGGGAAATTTCGCCACGGCTACGCCGGTGTCGGCTGCCGGCCAGGAAGGAAGATATTTGTGGTTCATATAACAGAACACCTCTGTCGGGTCGCCGGCCAGCCAGCGCACTAAATCCAAGGCATGGCAACCGCCGCCGATGAAGCCTTCGCGTTTGATTGCCGGGTCATTGCGCCAACCCATATAACCGGGATTTTTACTGTAGTCATGGGCGTATTCGCTCTCGACATAGACGATGTCGCCGATTCTGCCCTGATCGATTAAATGTTTGGCAAGCATGAATCCCGGAGCATAACGGCATACCTGGCCGGTCATGAAGAACTTTCCGGTTTCCCTTACCGCGGCAATGATGCTTTTGCATTCCGCCACAGTCGGCGCCAGTGGTTTTTCACAAACTACATGCTTGCCTGCCTTTAACGCTTTAATGCTCTGTTCCGTATGGATATGGTCGGGCGTGGCGACAATGATTACGTCCAGATCGGCGTCATATACTTCTTTTTCAGTTGCGGCTATCACGCAACCGTTGTTCAAATAGAAATCATGGTTGATTCGTTCATTTTCCTTGAAATATTTATCATAGACGATAGTAAGCCCGGTATTCGGCAGATCATGCGCCGCTTTCGCCCAGGCATCCCCCATTCTGAGACCCAAGACCCCGATTTTATATTTGTTCATGTTCGTTTCGCTCCAATTTGTTGATTTTGCTATTGCATTAAAGCCATGATAATTATATCATGAGAACTATTTTACTTGAATATAAGCTAAATTTCAACGGTTGTGTTTTGTTATATTATCCTTAATAATTGTTAATTAGTCCTATTTATGAATAAATATTCTATTATATAATATAAGTTGGATTATTATTTTTGGTCAATTGACAAGTTAAACGCACATTTGTCATATTAAACGCACGTAACCTAGAGAAAGTCGTGCGTTTAATTTGACAAACAGATAAAAAAGGGTTGGATTTTTCTTCTCAAGAGATAAAAACGCATGTGCTTTGTGCTCTTACTCTGACAAAAAA
>CAIKZE010000376.1 GCA_903831825.1 uncultured Lentisphaeria bacterium
TCAAGGCGACTAAGGCTGAGTTAAAAAAACTAGCCGTGATCCACAACGATACGCTTGGAAAGTGGAACTACACCATCATGCCAAGAGCAGAGGGAGCCGGGCAGTAGAAAATGTGATTTTGTTTTTGTGTCGATCCTAAGTGACTTCATGCGGGCTGGCATGTTCGGGGATGCAGTCGTTGATGGCGGCGAGCATTATGTGATAGAAATCGCCCACCCATGAGGGGGATGGCGACGGCTGGTGATCTGACATGAATATGCCATAAGAATCTTCATGTTCCGGCGCATAGCCGTGCATGCCGGGATAAGAGTTGCGGATGCGGTTGTTAGGTTCAATCTGATAGCCGGGATCCAGCAGCAGTACCGTTTCGCCATACATGTTATCGTCAAAATTTATGTTGTATCCGGTCATTTCAGCATCGCTTAATATCCGGGTATGCGGGATATTGCGCAACTGCTCGATAATGATAGACTTGGCCTCCTGGTCAAGATACCAGAATCTGGCCATGGTCGGGTCATAAAAGGCAATATAATCCTTGCCGAATACTAAGCCCAGTTTGCCGATTATATTTTTTATATTGATAACCGCCTGCCGCGCGGTCATGCCATGACCGGACATTACCGAGACGGAATATTTATTAAAGTGCAAATCCGCTTCGGAGATAATTTTTTCAATCTGTGTTTCATAATTTTTCAGGCATTCCGCTATTTTTTGTTCGTCAGCCGGCGCGTGGTGGAGCATTTTATCCAATCCGTGCATGAACAGCAACCCGAACTGAACACTCTTGTGTCTGATTCTTTCCAGCATATTCTTGAGATTTTCCTCTTCGCTTTTTCGCCAGTCGTAAATCAGATGCGGAATATTGTTTTCATGCAGATAATCAGGAATGCTTTTTGACGCAGGTATTCCGCCTCTGGCAAAAATATCCTGTTTTCCCGCATAATCAAAAAAACGCAACCGCCCTGGCGAGATGGACAGACGGTTAAAATATCCGGAATATCCTCTGATTTTCCTGAATAATTCGTGGAACAGTTTTGTTTTCGACCGAGCGCCTTCCTCGCATGGCAGATAATGCATTGTCATTTCCAGCATTTCACGCATGGAATGCTGCGGGGAATAATAGTAATTGCCGAAATGTTTATGAACATTCGGCGGCTGGCCGGTCAGCGCGGTGGACAAAGAGGTAATGGAATCCCCCAGTTGTGAGCGTACCGGGTAACGAAAATGCATACTGTCCGGGAGAAAATTATTTTTCCGTAAAATCTCCCAGCCTGCAGAATCCAAATAAATGAAAATATGCATTCTGTTGATCATGGATGAAAAAGGTGTTTATTAGCTTTATGCTCATTTTTTGGACAACGATGAATTTCTGGAGATACGGCGGGGCTTATTTGTATTTTTCAGCCGCATGAGAACTGTCAAACATTTTTTAGCGGGACCTTCGAAAATCACGATCCCGTTTTTGATGATTCGGCATTGACGGATAGATTCGACTGATTTCATACCTATTGCCCCATGAACAGGTGCAACCCATTCTCCCGCCGGAATCCGGCGGGAAAGAACTGAAATCAACTGCCGGAGCTATGGATCGCTTCGGCAGTTGATTCCAGCCAAAAAGCTCTCCCCTTCATTTACTCCTCTTTCAACCCCTCTTATCTATCGCCCGTGGGCGGCCTGATGATCAAGAAGTCTCTGGCATATCCTGTTCTTTCAACACATAAACATTGTGCCATTTCCATATTGATACTTTATGCTTCAATAAGGGATATACAGTATAGAAAGTTTCGTGCCAACTTTTAAAAAGTATGTTAAGTGGTTTGGGCCAAATTACTTAGATTGTTTGTACCTGACGCTATATTAATCTGGTATATTGTAAATAAAAATTGATTAAGAACAGCAACTAAATCAATTAAGTTACTTATAATAAAGACGTTGGATATTATATTAAAAACTCTTTAAATATCAATTTAGATTGATACTGATTGAGTCGCCGCGTGTTTGAAAAAAAGGCGCTTGTTAACTTTAGACACCGTTTTTAATCGCGGCGAATTTCTGGAAAGACGATGAAGCTTGCCTGGATTTTTCAATCGCAGAAGAATTGCCAGGCATCTTTCATCGAACCCTTCGAAAATTACGACCCCGTTTTTGATGATTCGGTATTCTCTGATAGATTTTTCTGATTTCATGTTCTCTGCCTCAAAGATTCAACTCATTTTTTTGCCGGAACCCGGCGGGAGCAGACTGGAATCAACTGCCAGGGGGATAACTGGCAGTTGATTTCAGCCCCAAGTACTCCTCTACTTCCTATCTATCGCCCGATGGCGTCCTAATGCAGTCTACTGTACCTGCGGATCCTTTATTTTGGCGAAAGCCGGTGGAAACGGACCGGAATCAACTGCCAGGGGGGATAACTGACAGTTGATTCCAGCCCCAAGTACTCCTCTTCATAAAGTACTCCTCTTCATAAAGTACTCCTCTTATCTATCGCCCGATGGCGTCCTGCTGCTCAAGAAGTCCATTGCATGTTCTGTGGACCCAGTGCAGATTTTTTATTTTGCATTTCATTTTGCTTAAGACGTTCTCACTGTATCCGGCCCTGGCAGCTTCATCAAGTATTTTGCGGTAGACAATCGCCTTATAGCTGTCGCCGTGCTTCAATGCATATTTAAGCAAAATGGAAAATTCCCTATCACTAAGATCGTGTCTTCTTATCAATTCTTTCATCACAAAGAACTTGTTTTCAGCAAAATCATTTTTTCCCACTTTGCCACCCTGTCCTATCTTTATAATTCTTTTACATGAAAATTATGAATATTATATAGAAAGTTTCATGCCAACTTTTTTATTGTATAGTAAGTTGTTTATGATAAACAGATTACAGTTTGTATTTTATTATTTGCTTAATTTGCTATATTATTTAATAAAAACTGAATAAGAGTAGTTTAATAGTTGATTAAATGATTGATAATAAAGACATTAGATGGGTAATTAAAGTTTTTTTACCATCAATTTAAATTGATGCCGGTGGAATTAATGCAAGGCAATAAATCTGCCGGAACGATGACTGATGACATTATTTGCGGAATAGCCCATCCGGCCGTTAACCCAGACCGAACGGATACCTTGCGCCGGCCTGTGGGGGGCGGCAAAATCAGCCGGCGAATTGAAATGCATGGGGTCAAAGAGGATAAGATCGGCATAGGCGCCGGGAGCTATTCTGCCCCGTTCCTTCAAACCGAATACTGAGGCGGGCAGGGAGGTGCATTTTCTAATAATTTCCTCCAGCGGCAGAACATCTTTCAATAGGGCGAAGAATATCGGAAAAGCGCCGAAACCGCGGGGATGGCTCCGTCCGAGTGAATAATCCTCCGGCCTGGCGCTTTCATCTGTTCCGCACGAAGTGAAAGGCAGCGCCGCGATGCGCTTCACGTTTTCCGGAGACATTCCCTGGAATGCCGTCATGGCGCCGGCTGCGTCGGCTCTCAGTATCTCCGCGCAAATTTTTTCCGGACGGGTTTGCCGGGCCGCCGCGATCTGTTCAAAAGTAGTTCCGGCGAAGGCGTTCATTCCGTCAGCGTTGGTGCTTACCAGTCTGACGGTTTGCCAGCGGCGCGGCGGATACTCCGCCAGCCTGGCGCATACCGCGGCGAAGTTCTGTTCACCGGCATTGATAAATTTTTGAAAGGCGACATCGTCCATATTGTCATAGGGCTCAGGCAGAATCATGCTGAGCTGGGTCATTGATTCAATATAAGGGTAACAGTCAGCGGTAACGTCGAGGTTGCCGGCGGATGCCTGAGCGATTGCAGTCAGCGCCGCGTCCAGTTTGCCCCAGTTCTTTTCCCCGGCAGTCTTGAGGTGACTGATATGCAGTTGCCGCTGTCCGGAAGCGGAGCATGCCGATACCGCTTCCTCAATGGCCTCGATCAGCCGGTTGCCTTCGCTCCGCAGATGCGTCGCATAAGGCCGTTTGAAGCCGGCCAGTATTTCCAGCATCCGGCATAGTTCTCCGGTATCCGAAAACTTGCCCGGCACATAGAGCAGTCCGGAGGAAAGCCCCGCCGCCCCCTGCCGGAGCGAATCGTTTAAGAGTTCCTGTATCGTCGTCTGCTGCTGTCCGGACAATTCCTTCTGTTCATATCCGGCGCCGGCCGCCCGCAGCGTATTATGTCCGCACAGCGCCAGGATGTTTACGGCGGGATTGCGCCGGTCGATTTCCGCGCCGTACTCGCGGAACGAACTCCATGTTATTTCCACTCCGTAATTGCGATATAACTCCTGCAAATGCTCCCGGTTGTTCCGGTTGACCGGAAATGCCGAAAGTCCGCAGTTGCCGGCGATTTCAGTTGTTACTCCCTGGGAGATTTTGCCGTAAGCTTCCGGCGCGGCCAGGATTGAAATATCGGAATGGGAATGAGCGTCAATAAATCCAGGACATAACGTTAGCCCTTCTCCGTCAATTACTTCCGATCCTGGAGTCGCCTGGAGATGCGGCCCGGTGTCTTTTATTCGATCTCCCTCAATCAGCACATTTCCGGTTCTGCCCGGCTTGCCTGTGCCGTCAATTACAAACGCATTTTTAATCAGAAATGACATTACTACAGCCTGCCATAATTATTTTTCAACATTGTCACAGAAAAAGAATTTTCAAATAAAATAGCATCTTCCGGCAAAGTCGTTTTGAAAAAAGCATAAAAAAAATGTAAATTTATGAACTTTTTTTAACATGGAATGTCTAATGCGATGTAGGTATGTGTGAATTTGGAAACAAAAACTGACGGAGAACTGATCGCTGAGTTCAAAAACGGCAACACCTCCGCGTTTGATTTGCTGATTGCGCGTCATGCCGCAAGATTGTATAACACGGCATACGCGCTGATTTCGAATCATCATGATGCCGAAGAAGTTGTTCAGGACACGTTTGTCCGTGCCTACCGCGGCCTGAACAACTTCAGAGGTGATTCCAACTTGGATACCTGGCTGCATCGCATTGTCAGCAATCTGGCCAGGAACAAATATCATTGGAACCGCCGCCGCGGCGCCGGTGTGAACATCAGCATCCATGATAACGGCGGTGATCCGGAAAGCGATAAAAGCGAAGAAGATATGCCGTTGCCGGACTGTTCCAGAGTGCCGGACCGGCAGCTCGAGAGTTCGGAAGTGGAAAAATGTCTCGCGGAAGGGATGGCGCATCTGCCGGAAGCTCTCCGCGAAACCATGATTTTAAGGCATGTTCATGATATGTCTTATGAAAAAATAGCGGAAATCCTGCAATGCAAGGTGGGAACGGTAAAGTCCAGAATCGCACGGGGACGGGAAATCCTCCGCGAGATTATGAACAAATTCGGTGTCTGTTGAAAAGTTAAACGTTAAAAGGATCGAAAGTATGTCCGGCAATAATAAAAAAAATGAAGAATGCCCGCTTCCGGAAGTCATCAGCGCTTTTTTTGATGGAACTCTGGAATCCGGCTCCCCTGAGTCGCGACATATTAAATCCTGTCCGGAATGCAACAAGATACTCAATTCTTACGCGGCAATTGCCAGGGCGTTGAAATCCATGCGGCAGAATAAAGACACCGCCGCATTGGTCAGTTCCATTACTGCCGGAGTTCACCGCAAACTCCAGGAACCGGTACGCAGTATCCCGTTCACGAAATATATCCTGCGCATTGCCGCACTGGCGGCAATTGTCGGGATTGCATTATACTTTGCGGCAAGCAGCATGTTGAACACGGAACCGCAAAAAACGGTTGCTCCCGCTTTTACGGCGAACCTTGTTTCCTCTCCAGTCGCCAAGCTGGACAAACAGACGCTGTACCCATACTACACCGGTTCGGACAGCGGAGTATTAAGCGGCGCGATCGCCGAAAATGCCGTGCCGCTGCAGAACCTGGTCAACGTTGATTACGGCAGTTCTTTCAATCCGGTGTTTAAACTGGACAGCGACGCCGACGGCAAATCCGGCAAACCGGCGTCGATCAACGGCAGTGTGCATCAGGTATGGGTTGTTCCGGATCTTAAAGATTCGGTAACAACATTCAAAAAGATTCTCGAACGCTACAGTGTGCCGCCGAAAAACATCAGCGCCGCAGTCAGCGGCAACTCTTTCAAAGCCCAGACCTTAATGACCAAAGGACAACTGGTCAATCTGGTCAAATCCTGCAAAGGCGCCGGTTTTGAATTAATCACCCCGCAGGCTCCGCAACCCGAACAGAACACCTTCCTGGGCAAGGCCTCCGACCCGGTATTCTTCTCCGTGGAACTGCTTCAGAACGAACAGCCGTAAAATCCAAGTCATCATGGACATTATGGACGAGTATGGACGGCGAGTTTAGAGATCATGTTTTTTTCGTGTTTGTGACCGGACGCGCGATAGTCTTTTTGTGAATCCTCTTTTTTTTCAAAAAACTTGCTTTGCCAATCCGGCAAAGCCTCCCTCTTTGTGTTTTAATTGGCGATTAATCAGCTTTCCCTGAAAAAACATGGGTTCTCAATATCCATTTCACCGCGTTCTTTGAACTTGATTGCATTGCGCGAATTGACAAAATTACTATATATGTAGAGACAATGAGACGAAGTTCTAAAGTTCTGGAGTTCTAAAATTCTAAAGTTTTAAAAAGTCTTATAGTGCGGAAACCAATAAAAATTAAAAACGGTCCTGTTCAAGACGTATCTAGCGGCTCGGAGTGGGCAGAAGTTGAAAGCAAGAAAAGCAAGAAAAGTGAAAGAACAAAACAGCAATACCCTCAAAGCAGTCTCTAATCCTCGGAGTGTTCTGCACCGAGTTTATAAAATGAATAAACAAAGGTTTTCTCTGTGTCTCTGTGCCTTCCCGCAGACGCGGGATTAAAAAGGATTCCGCTCAATGGCTCTCTAAAACTCGGAAATGTCGGCAGCCGATGGGAATAATGGGAGTGTTACCGGAAAATCCGATGGGACCTCTGCTCAACAGCTCTCTAATATCTAGGAAATGTAAAGAACGTGAATAGTTAATGGTAACTGGTGAATGATAAAAATAGGGGAAAAGCGATTATGCTGGAGATGTCTCTAAAAGCTCGGGATGCTTTGCTGCGCAAGAGGTGTCCAAGATGTACGGAAACAGTATGCCAGTTTTGCCTATACTGGCTGAATGAGGCGTTTTTGGCAAAAACGCCATACAATGATTGTGCTGAACAGGTCTCCATCGGCTCGGAAATGTAAAGAACGTGAATAGTGAATGGTAACTGGTGAATGGTAAAAATAGGGGAAAAGCGGTTATGCTGGAGATGTCTCTAAAAGCTCGGGATGCTTTGCTGCACCGGGTTTATAAAATGAATAAACAAAAGATTTCTCTGTGTCTCTGTGCCTCTGTGGTTAAAAACGGTTCCGTTCAATGGGTCTCTATCGGCTCGGAAATGTGTGTCCAGAATGAGCGGACGGGGTGTTTCTCAAGGGTATGCGGTGTCCGGAATCATAAGACCCATAGGCCCTATAGGTCCCATAGGCCCCATAAAATAATGCCTAAAACCGATAGCCGTCCTGCTGTTTTCTCAGGATTCAACCGGTCTGACCAGACGGGCGATTTCCAGCAGATTGTCCAGTTTGAATTTAGGCGAATTGGCGGGATTGATTACCGGGATCATGCCGTTGCGGCGGTAAACTCCGGCGTCGCCTTTGAAATATACCTTATTGTCGGCAACCGAGACCGAGGAATAGCCGGCCCGGGCCGCATGGATTTTGACTTCAACTACTTTAAACATGTTTTTAGCGGGTTCGGGAATACTGCCGAAACGGTCTTCCAGTTCGTCGGCGAAGCCTTCCAGTTCTTCCGCATGGGAAAACGAACCCAGGCGGCGGTAGGCTTCCATCCGCAGCCGTTCAGCCGGGATGTATTCCGGGGGGAAGCCGGCGGCCAGATGACCTTCCGGCGCCTCATGGGCAAAGTCCACGAACTCAATGGCGACATCAACCGTGGGCAGAAATTCGTCTTCTCCGCCGCTCATCCTGGAGACCTCCGAGCGCAGCAGTTGGCAGTAAAGGTCAAAGCCGATGGTGTTGATATGTCCGCTCTGTTCCGCTCCCAGCAGGTTGCCGGCGCCGCGTATTTCCAGGTCGCGCAAGGCCAGTCTGAAGCCGGCCCCCAAGTGGGTATAGCGCCGGATGGCGGCGATGCGCTTTCTGGCGTCAGAGGAAATCACTTGTTCCTTGGGCAGCAGCAGACAGGCGTATGCCTGGCGGTTCCAGCGGCCCACCCGGCCCCGGAGCTGATAAAGTTCAGCCAGCCCGAAACGGTCTGCCCGTTCAATGATGATCGTGTTGGCATTGGGAATATCCAGGCCGGACTCGATAATGGTGGTACAGACCAGTACATCGATTTGGCCGGAAAGGAATCTGGTCATGGCTGTTTCCAGTTCCTCTTCCTCCATTTGTCCGTGTCCGACCGCGAATCTGACTTCCGGCAGCAGCCGTTTAAGATTGTCGGCAGTTTCCTGGATCGTTTTAACCCGGTTGTGGATGTAGAAAACCTGTCCGCCGCGCTTGATTTCTTTTTTGATGGATTCGAGGATGAACTTTTCATCGTACTGGGAAACGATGGTCTGGATCGGCAGGCGCAGTCCGGGAGCGGTCATGATGGTGCTCAGGTCTCTGGCCCCGGTCATGGCCATGTACAGCGTCCGCGGGATCGGCGTGGCCGACATCGTCAGCACGTCCACGGCGGTACGGAAATGCTTCAGCCGTTCCTTGTGCTTGACCCCGAAACGCTGTTCCTCGTCAATGATTACCAGCCCGAGCTTGGCAAAAGCCACATCCTCCTGAATCAGGCGGTGGGTGCCGATAATGATATCAATGCCGCCGGAACGCATTTTTTCGATAATCTGTTTCTGTTCGACCGGCGAACGGAAGCGGCTGAGCATTTCAATGACAATCGGGTATTGGGCGAAACGTTCGGTAAAGCTGTAATAGTGCTGTTGCGCCAGTACCGTAGTCGGGACCAGTATGGCAACCTGATATCCGGCCATGACGGCTTTGAACGCCACCCGGATTGCGACTTCCGTTTTGCCGTAGCCGACATCGCCGCAGAGCAGTCTGTCCATCGGACGGGTTTTGTGCATGTCGGCTTTGATCTCGATCACCGCTCGTTTCTGATCAACGGTGTCCTCGTATGGAAACGCGTCTTCAAAAACCCGCTGTTCCAGGTCGTCTTCCGGGAATACCGTGCCTTCGGTGGAATTGCGCACCGCCTGAAACCGGAGCATGTCGGCGGCAAAATCCCGGACGGCTTTGACGGCCTCGATTTTGGCGGTGACCCATTTGCGGCCGCCGATCTTGTGCAGCGTCACCGTAGCCTGTGAACCGATATAACGGCTGACCATGCCAGCCTGCCAGACCGGCACATACAGCATGGCGTTGTCCTGATATTCCATCACAATCACTTCGCGTTTCACCCCTTTGGCCTCAATTTCGCGGAACCCCCGGAAAATGCCGATGCCGTGAATGAGATGAACGGCATAATCGCCTTCATCCAGGTCGGCGAGCGCCGCCGCCTCTTCTTCAACTGCGACGGCGGGTTGGGGCGTGGAGACCGGCAATGATGATGATTTGCGCTTGAACAGATTGGCGGTGAACAGTTCCTTTTCTCCCAGAAAGACTGTTTTGGCCTGCGGGAAGATCACGCCTTCGACAATTCCGGCGACGTCTATTTCCACTTTCGCCTGATCTATTTCGTATAGCTTGCACCAGCGTTTGATGTGGGTGCAGGAGGCCTTGTCGTTGCCCAGCAGCGCGACGGTATAGCCGGTATCAAGCCATTGCCGGATCTGGTCGGAGATCAGCTTGCGCAGTATTTCCATGCCGCCGTCGCGAATCTCGGTCGGCAGTGATTTCCTCAGATGCGCCACTGCCGGAAAACAGTCGGAACGCCGTATGTGTTCGGCTGAAGCGTCTACTGTCGCGTCCTGAACCCTCACCAGGCGGCCATGAGCATATTTGTCCAGCACTGATTTGAAGCGTTCAAGTTCTGTTTCAGAAGAGAAATTTTCCAGATGTTCCATACATTCATCCGGGAAAACCACTATCAGTTCGGCGGATATCTTATCCAGATAATTGAAGAAGTCCACGCCGGTGCTGTCCATATCCAGCCCGGAGCGGCCGATAATCCTGTATTCGTCAATCTTATCAATCGAACGCTGAGTGTCAGGGCTGAATTGACGCATCGTTTCGATCTGGTCGCCCCAGAATTCGATTCTTACCGGATAGTCGGACGCTGGAGAAAAAACGTCAATGATACCGCCGCGCCGGGAAAATTCGCCTTTGACATTCACCTCAAACTCATCGTCATAGTCCAGTTCCACCAGTTTCTCCAGCAGTCCGGTGAACGAATATTCCATGCCGGAACGCAGGATGATTTCGGCGGCCAGCACCGTTTCCGGATCGGGCACCGGGGCGAGAAAAGAGGCGGCGCTGCCGATGATGATATCGTATTTTGACTTCAGCGAGTCATACAGGGCCCGGGCGCGGTCAGCTTCATTCTCCGGGACGTATTTGCCGCCTTCCATGGTTTCAGGCAGATAAAGGCTTTGAAACCCCAGCTTGAATTCACGGTTCCAGGCGGCAATTCCCGCCGCAAGCTGTTCCGCCTGGTTCATTACCGGCAGAACTATCACCGTGGTTTTGCCGAATGTCAGCCGCTCTTTGAGCAGCAGCGGAGCAAGCGTATCCTCGTCGGTGTCGGAAATCAAATTGCTGCGAACTCCCGAATCCCGAAACCATTTTTTAACATTTTCACGCCATTTTAACATAATTGCACTTGATTTTTCTCATTTCATCGAGTAATATAATCTTTTTGTGACAGAAATATATTCTGCAACAAGAAGAATTAGATTAAAGTCGTCTTATACTTTTAATTGTTTATTAATAAATATATTGTAATATCAACTTTGACAACACGCGATTCTGCAGAAGCGCAATAATTTAAGCAAAATATAAGCAGAATTCGTTAAAAAGTGAAACATGGCAGCAAAAAAAGATTCTAAAACCGAGAAAAAAGCTGTAGCCGGAAAAGCATCGAAGCCTATTGTAAAGGCTGTGCCGGCTCCGAAAAAAGCCGCATTGCCTGTAAAAAAGGCTGTAGCACAAAAAGTTTCGGCGAAGATTGTCAAACCAGCGCCTAAAAAAGTACCGGCGAAAGCCGTTAAAGTTATAGTTGCGCCTAAAAAAGCAGCCAAGCCTGCCGTTAAAGCCGTTCCTGCCAAAGTGAAGACTAAGGCTCCGCAAAAAGCTAAACCTATTCCGGCTCCGCAAAAAGCCGCACTGCCGGTAAAAAAGGCTGTTGTTGTCAAGGCTCCGTCAAAAGTTGTCAAGCCCGCTCCGAAAAAGGCCGCACTGCCGGTTAAAAAAGCTAAAGCTCCGGTTAAAGTTGTCAAACCCGCGCCTAAAAAAGCACCGGCGAAAGCCGTTAAAGTTGTTGTTGCTTCTAAAAAGACACCGACAAAAGCCGTTAAAGTCGTTGCTGCGCCTAAAAAAGCAGCCAAGCCCGCTGGTAAAGTTGTTCCGGTCAAAGCGTCGGGAAAAGCAGTGAAAGCTGTTTCAGCTCCCAAAAAGGCTGTAAAGCCGGTCAAGAAAGTTGTTGTTGCCAAGGCTCCGGCGAAAGCTGTCAAGCCTGCGCCTAAAAAAGTACCGGCGAAAGCCGTCAAGCCTGCTCCGAAAAAAGTTCCGGCGAAAGCCGTTGCAATTCCGAAAAAAGAAGTAAAGCCGGTTAAGAAAGCTGTTTCCGTTAAAGCTCCGGCCAAAGTTGTTAAACCTGTTCCGGCTCCGAAAAAAGAAGTCAGACCTGAAAAGAAATCTGTTGCTAAACAAGCTCCGGTCAAAGCCGTTAAATCCACTCCCTTACCGGTAGTGAAGGCTAAAAAGGCGCCTGTTATTTCGAAAGCTCCGGAAAAAGCCGTGAAGGCTTCCGCTTATCATAAAGAAACCATGCCTGTGAAAACTAATACTTTACCTAAAGCTCCGGAAAAAGCCGTCAAAGCGGTCAAGCCGGTCGAAAGAGATTTCAAAGCTGAAAGCAAGCTTGTAACCCAGAGTGTCGTCAGACGTGAACAATTGCCGAAAGTCCGGAAAAAAGAAATCCGGGCCCAGGAAAAAAATGAAAAACCGCAGACCAAGCAGGAAAAAGATATTGAACGCCAGAATGCGTTGAATAACCGGTCAACCGGCGGTTCCAAGAACGACACGATGAAAGTTTATATGCAGGATATCGGACAGATATCTCTGGTCACCAAGAAAGAGGAAGTAGAGCTTGCCGCCGCCATTCACGGCAAGGACGAGTTTGCCCATGACGAAGCGCGGGCCACCCTGATTAAGGCCAATCTGCGGCTGGTGGTAAAAATCGCCCATGACTTCAAAGGGCTCGGTTTGCCGCTGCTGGATTTGATTTCCGAAGGCAATATCGGCCTGATGCGCGCGGTGGAAAAATTCGACCCTGCCAAGGGCGCTAAATTCAGTTCCTATGCCGCCTGGTGGATTAAACAGTCAATGCGCCGTGCTCTGGCTAACCAGAGCAGGACAATCCGTATTCCTGTGCAGTCTGCCGGCAAGATCAATAAAATTAAGTCCGTCAGGATGAAACTGGCCGAAGAACTGGGACGCGATCCGACTGATGCCGAAATCGCGGTACACCTGGATTTCAGCGAACGCACCGTTGCCGGGCTCAGGCTCGCCGACCTCCGGACGTTTTCGCTGCATGACCCGATTCAACAGGGCGAAGACGGCGAATTTCAGGATATCATTCCTGACCGCAGAGCAATGACGCCGGACCAGATTCTGGGCGACGTGGAATCCGTTGACCGGCTGATGGACTTGCTGGAAGAGCTTGATGAACGGGAAAAGATGATTTTGAAGATGCGTTTCGGACTTGACGGCAGCAGACCGCGTACTTTGGAAGAGGTCAGTCAGGAAATCGGACGTACCCGTGAACGCGTAAGACAGATTCAGAACCAGGCGCTGACCAAGCTGAAATGCATGCTCGCTGATGAAGCGGGTTTTGCCAGCGACTGATGACCTGAACCATATATCAATTAATCTTAAATACCCGATGGAGGAGGTGAAAAACAATGGATACAGAAGTTCGCGTCAAAAAAGGCGAAGCGATTGACCGTGCTCTGCGCAGGCTCAAAAAGAAACTGGACAAAGAAGGTACTTTGAAGGACCTCCGCAATCGCAGACACTATGAAAAACCTAGCGAAGTCAAACGCCGTCAAGCCAAAATGAGGCATTGATCTGTTTTGTTTTTCACTTCTGACTTTAACGTCGGAGACCAGGCCGGGAGCTGTTTAATCACATGCTTCCGGCTTTGTTTTTTTATATCTTCCCTGAAAAAATCATCTCTCCGCCGATAAGCTGCTTTAAAAATCTGTAAAACGGGCTATATTCGAACTTGTTTCTGTTTACAAAATGGAGAATGAATGGAAAACAGTAAAGAATGTCCGAAAATAACACCGCGGTCCTGGTGGTTTCTGCCGACCCTGGATTATTATGTTCTCAGGGAATTTATGATCCACATGAGCGTCCTGATGCTTGCCTTTGTGCTGTTGTTCATCATCGGCGACGTGTTCAATGACCTCTCGGATTTCCTGGAAGCCAAATCGCCGCTCAGTGTAATGGCCAACTACTTTCTGCTGAAACTGCCCGGCAACATCCGCTTCGTCCTGCCGATATCGGTGCTGCTGGCCTGCATGTGGACGATGGCGAAGTTCGGCAAGAACATGGAAGTTACCGCCATGCGGGCTTCCGGCCTGTCGCTTTCCCGCTGCGGCGGTTCCGTGCTTGTCGTCGGTCTGATTGTGACCGGGATTAATTTCTGGTTCAATGAAAGCCTGGTACCCAACACCGAACGGGAAGCCGAGATCCTGAAAGCGGCGATGACCCACGCCCGCGGCAAAACGCTGGAATATCAGAAAATGCTTACCTTCCGCAGCCCGGATAAAGAACGGACCTGGCTGTTTAAATCTTTCGCCGCAAACGGGGAGCAGGAATCAGTCACGCTGAAATCTTTCCGTCCGGATGGTTCGCTGGCATGGGATATTACCGCGCAGAAAGCCCGGTTTATCCCTAAAAGCGGCTGGGTTTTTGAAAAGGTGGCTTATACGCCGTACAGCCTGGACGGGTTGATGCCGAAGAGTTCGCAGCGTTTTGACCGCATCGAGAAAAACCTGAAAGAAGTGCCGGAAACGCCGGATGACATCATTAATGCGGTGAAGGATGTGCAGGATCTGCCGATTTGGGTAATCATGGATCTTCTGCACAAGACCAAAAATATGGCCGCCCGCTGCCATGCGATTTTCCTGACTGTCCTTTACAACCGGCTGGCATTTCCGTGGTCGTGTTTCCTGGCGGTTTTCCTGGGGCTGCCGCTGGCGACCAAGAACGAACGTTCCGGGATTATGATGGCGGTTATCTCCGCCACGGTGCTGATTGTCGTGTACATGATTTCGTCGCAGATCTGCCTGGTGCTGGGCAAGCAGGGGATCATTGATCCGATGCTTGCCGGGCTGGGGCCGACTGTGGGTTTTATCATTTTCGGCTGGTATAATGTCATAAAAAACAGATCGTGATTACGATGGCCAAGAAAAGAAAAAAGAACCGGGGTTATAGTACATTTGTCGGATTTGTGGTTGTTCCGCTGCTGGGAATCAATTTTTTTGTCATCTGGAAACTGTCTCAACTTACGGGCTGGGCGGACTTTCCGGTCTTCGGTTCCCTGCTCGGCGGACTTGCCCAACTGATGATTGTCCTGATTGTAAATTCGGCAGCAATCGCAATGTTAATTATACTGAAGGGGAGTTGAAACCATGAGCAACGAAGAACAATTTTCGCTCGAAGAACAGAAAGAAATCCTGTTTTTCATCCGCCGGACCATCGCCGCCAAATTCGAAGAAAAGACCTTGCCGATGCTTGACGACATGGGCGGCAAGCTCGCCCGCCAGGGTTCCTGCTTTGTCACGCTGCACGCTGCCGACGGCAGTCTGCGCGGCTGCATCGGCAATATCAACGCGTTTGAGCCGCTGGGCCGGAATATCGCCCGCAATGCGTTGAATTCGGCCTTCAGCGACCCGCGTTTTCCGCCGCTGGACAGCGACGAACTTGACGAAGTGATCATCGAGATTTCGATCCTGACCCCGATCCGGGAGGTCCCGTCTTACGAGGATTTCATCGTCGGCCAACACGGCATTGTCATGTCCTGCTACGGACGGTCCGCCGTCTTCCTGCCGCAGGTTGCGCCGGAACAGGGCTGGGACCGGGAAACCACGCTGCGCCACCTGTGCATGAAAGCCGGGCTGCCGGCCGACGCCTGGACCACCCCGGCGGCCAGATTCAGCGTTTTCGAGGCCATTGTGTTTTCGGAAAAAGAAGCAGAGCAGCAGACTGAATGCGACTGAAACTCGATAACCTCAAAATCAGCATCAGCGAGATTCCGCACGACTGCCGGAAAATCGACCGCAGACTCCATCCTTATATTGCCGCGTACTGCCATACGGCGGCGGCAAACGTCACCGGCTACCGCATCTTGAGCAAAAGCATTGACTCCAGAAGCCGGATACCCCAACTGATCTATTCCCTGATTGCGGATATCGACGGCCTCGACGCGGCTCCCGCCGGAACGGCGGAAACCGCGGAAACGGAGCCGCATTACGGCATTGATTCGCTCAACCTCCCGTCGGGTGGGATTCCGGTCAAGCATCCGCTGATCGTCGGCACCGGCCCCGCCGGACTGATGGCCGCCTATCTGCTGGCGGCCCGCGGCTGCGAACCTGTGATCTTTGACCGCGGCTTCGATGTTACCCGCCGGAAACAGGACATTGACGGTTTTCAGCAGTCCGGAACGCTCAATCCGGAGAGCAACTATCTGCTGGGGGAGGGGGGGGCCGGCACCTTTTCCGACGGCAAACTCTATACCCGCACCCGCGATTCCAGGATCGGCTTTATCCTCCAGGCGTTTGTTGACGCCGGGGCGCCGCCGGAAATACTCTACCTGAAACACCCCCATATCGGCTCCGACATCCTGCCGGTCATGGTCGCGAATATCCGCCGGAAGATCGAGGAAATGGGCGGCAAATTCCATTTCGGGCGGGGCGTCAAATCCCTGCTGCTGAAAGACGGCGTCTGCGCGGGCGTCACCATGCTCGACGGCGAAACCCATCACGCCCCGGCGGTGCTGCTGGCCCACGGACTCGGCGGACGGGAACTCTCCGGCGAACTCATGCGGCAGGGCGTGGCCCACCAGCGCAAAGGCTTTCAACTGGGCTGCCGGATCGAACACCTCCAGGAGTTCATCGACCGCAACCAGTACCATCTGGCGAACCGGCCCCACTGCCTGGGCGCGGCGGAATACAGCCTGGTCAGCCGCCCGCCGGAGAAGTTCAACGTCGCCGGCGTCACCACCTTCTGCATGTGCCCCGGCGGCGAGATCGTGCCTTCCACCGCCTTTGCCGGACAGCTCTCGACCAACGGCATGAGCCGGTACGCCCGCAACGGCAAGTTCGCCAACTCCTGCCTGATCGCCACCATTCCGCCGGAAACCTTCGAACACGCCGCCGCCGCTTATGACTTTCTGACCGGTCTTGAACGCCGTGCCTTTGAACTGGGCGGCGGCAATTATACCGCCCCGGCGCAGGATGCCGCGGCGTTTGTCCGGCGGGAAAAACACCTGGCGGCGGGCGATACCAGCTATTGCTTCGGGCTGCGCCCGGCGCGACTGGACGAACTGCTGCCCGAACCGGTATCGCAGGCCATCGCCGCCGCGCTGGTCCACTTCGAAAAGATCTTTCCGGGATTCATGAAGTCCGGCCGGATCGTCGGCATTGAATCCTATATCTCCAGCCCGGTCCGTTTCGCCAGGGATCCGGAAACAATGGAAAACCCGGTCAGGAAGCTGTATATTGCCGGTGAAGGCGCCGGGTTTGCCGGAGGCATCACCTCGGCCGCCGTTGACGGGTTGAAGATCGCTGAACAAGTTCTGGCTGCCAGGTGAAACATGGATGAATGGATTGAAATAAACCGCGACGATAAACACGTTGCCCGCGAAAAGCAGAAAGCCAAAGAACTCCGCCAGTCCCAATGGTGGAAAAACGAGCTCGCCAAAGGGCGCTGCCATTACTGCGGCAAAACCTTCCCCCCCGATGCTCTGACCATGGATCATGTCCTCCCCATTGTCCGCGGCGGCAAAAGCACCAAGGGCAACATCGTCCCCTGCTGCAAACAGTGCAACAATGACAAAAAGTATCTGACCCCCGCCGAAATTATCCTGAAGAAGCTGGAAAAAGGCGAATAGCTTGAACAGCCAGTAGTCAGTAGTCAGGAGCCAGTAGTCAGAATGGATCAAAACCACAGCCTTAACAACATTTTGGACACGGTTTACGCACATTCTGGACATACCCTTTGCATGACTTTTTTGCTTTTTTTCTTTCATTCTACTGACTACTGTCTACTGTCTACTGACTACTGACTTCTCTTACCTACCCATTTTGGACAGCCTTTGAGCATATTCTGGACACCACCCCCGTTCATTCCGCTTTTCACTTTTCTCGCTTTTCTTGCTTTTCTTGCTTTCAACTTCTGTCCACTCCGAGACTTTGGAGTCCCATTTGAGGATATTGTAATTATGTTTCATCATTTTCCACTTTCAATTTTCAATTCTGTCCACTCCGAGACTTTGGAGTCCCATTGAACGGAACCATGTTCCGCAATGGAGGGTTGCGCTCTGTCGCAACCGGGATCGGAATAGGTTGCCACGGAGGTCAACCCTCCAAGTCTGACGCACCCGCACTCCGAGACTTTGGAGTCCCATTGAGGTTATTGCTGTTTTGTTCTTTCACTTTTCTCGCTTTTCTCGCTTTTCTTGCTTTCAACTTCTGTCCATTCTGGACACACTCCGAGACTTTGGAGACCCATTGAACAGAACCGTTTTTCACCACGGAGGCACAGAGACACAGAGAAAAACCTTTTTTTACACATTTTGGACACTTGGACACTTGGAGACCCCGCAGTCGCGGGAGTACCCGCAGTGCAGAACATCCAGAGCTTCTAGAGACTGCTTTGAGGGCATTGTAATTTTGTTTTATCATTTTCAATTTTCAATTTTCAATTCTGTCCACTCCGAGACTTTGGAGACCAGTTGAGCAGAACCGTTTTTTACCACGGAGGCACAGAGACACAAAGAAACCTTTTTTTACACATTTTGGACACTTGGACACTTGGACACTTGGACACTTGGACACTTGGACACT
Organism: uncultured Lentisphaeria bacterium; assembly: GCA_903831825.1. Classification (GTDB taxonomy): domain Bacteria; phylum Verrucomicrobiota; class Lentisphaeria; order Victivallales; family Victivallaceae; genus CAIPAT01. The sequence goes on from CAIKZE010000376.1 coordinate 18,261, forward strand.
TGGACACTTGGACACCACGCTTTTTCCCTATTTTTACCATTCACTATTCACGTTCTTCACATTTCCGAGACTTTGGAGACCCATTGAACAGAACCGTTTTTTACCACGGAGGCACAGAGACACAAAGAAACCTTTTTTTACACATTTTGGACACTTGGACACTTGGA
>CAIKZE010000377.1 GCA_903831825.1 uncultured Lentisphaeria bacterium
TGTCAGCGCCGACTTAAAATGTCCCAATTTCGCTGATCTCGAATGTCCCGATTTCGCCGACAGACAATAAAATTGCGAGCTCCCGGCGGACAAATCAAGCAGGGAGTTAAGCGTTTTTCGGTTACTTTGAATTCGGCGTTGATTACTCCGGTTATGAAATTCTGTCGGCGCCGGAACTGTTCTGATAACTGGTTTGATTCCTAGCGGGTGCGCTGTTTATCGACCGGCAATGGTTTGTCGCAGTTTCAGATAAGCAAGGATCGCAGGACAGTATTTCGGTTGTGGTTTAAGGCGCAAAAATGCAGGGTGGCAAAATAATGTTACAGCTTTTGCCGCCCCCGCAAGTTTAGCGTTTAGAATATTTTCAGTCTTCGCTGTTACGGTTTTTCATCCGATAACTTTTCCCTTCAATGATAACAACTTCGCTGTGGTGCAGAAGCCTGTCAAGAATGGCTGAGGTAACCGCCGTGTCATTGTGAAAAATCTCCGTCCAGTTTTTGAATGGTTTGTTGGATGTTATAATCATTGAACCCCGCTCATACCGCTGGCTGATCACCTGAAAAAGCAGGTCACATCCGAGTTTGTCTATCGGCAGGTAACCAATTTCGTCGCAGCACAGAAGTTGAGGTTTCAAATAGCGTTTAAGCGCCTTGTCAAGGCAATTTGCGGCTCTTGCCGCCGTCAGGTAATTTACAATTTCAATGGCGGATGTAAACAGGGCGCTATAACCGTTTATACACGCCTGCCTGGTCAGTGATATGGCTATATGCGACTTTCCCAAACCGGATCCTCCAATTAAAAGGACATTGACCTGCTTATTGATGAAATCAAGCCGCATAAGATTTTCTATTTGCAGCCGGTTGATTTTTTCCGGATGCGACCACTGAAACTGGTCCATGGATTTTTCAAACGGCAGCCTGGCGTTACTCAGGCGGCGTTCAAAAGCTCTGATGTTTTGTTCCGCCACTTCGCCGTCAACGAGTTCTGACAGGAACTCAAGGTGCGGCATCTGGGTTTCTGCCGCAAGCTGCGCGGCGGCCTGATGATTTTCATAGAAATATTTCAACTTGAGTTCGGTAAGGTTTTTCTCCAGCGTCTTTTTAAGTTTGCTCATGGTCTGCTCCTATTCAATGTCGTAAGTGTTCATGTCCGGCGCATCAAGCTCGAGGTCGAGATAATCAGATTTTCTGCTCAGGTGAAGCGGGCCGGGCTGCGGCATGACGCGGCGGCGCATTTCGAGAATGTTGGCAACATAATCGCTGCCGAAAGCTCCGGCTTCCGCGCCGTCCTCCAGTGCGCGAATGGTGTCGTCGCGGCCATAAATGCCGGACAGCGCCATGATTTTTCTGACATGAGTTCCGGGATTCAGACGTCTTGCCTGCATGCCCTGATAATAGGTCCCGGCAATTGCTCCCAGAGCCATGAACTGTTTCATGATTATGCCGTGCTTTGCCTTGCGGCGCTGTTCAATCAGAACTTGATCGTGTTCCGGCAGGCCGCAGTCCTGATTATGTTCATAACTTCTGGCGTGTTCCGCAATTAATTTGCCTTCATGGCGGATTAGAACTCTGTCAGGATAAATGCCAAGTTCAATGCGTCTTCCAGCAAACTCAGGCGGAACGGAATATTTGTTCGACTCGAATACCACCCGGTACTGGCTGCTGGCGCGGGCGCTGCTTATCACGCCGCAGTCATAGGGAAACAGCGGCAGGGTTTGCAGCGCCATTTTCTCTTCTTTGAACATTTCCAGCGGCGCTTTATGAGTTGTACCGTGAATACGGACATTGGCGACGTTCTCCATCCATTGCCTGACTCCGTGATTCAGCGCCGCAAGCGCCAGTCCATCAAGCGGCAGGCCGTTCAGGAAACTGGTCCGCAGATAACCGACATTCCTTTCCACACGACCTTTTTCATAAGGTTTTCTTACGCCGCAGGGAACGACTTTGAACCCGTAATGCGCCGCGCAGTCGGCATAGCGTTCGTTAATTTGCGGCATCCCGAAAGAAGAGGAACTTATTACCGCCACTTTACAGTTGTCAACCATTACTTCCTTTACCACGCCTTTAAAATATTCAAAGGCTTCGCGATGGCATTGGAGAAAATGCTCCATGCTCTGCCGCATGATGAACTTGACGAAGACCATGCGGCTGTAAGCCAGGCTCATCACAAAAGCATACAGCTTGCGCCGGTCCTTGCCGACATTGAGCAACCCGCATTCGGCAAAGTCCACCTGCGCGGTTTGTCCGGGTTCAAAGTTGAGCGTCAGGTATGGGGTTTGCCGACGGGGACGAACTTGAGCAACATAATCGCGCAACACGCTTTCACAACCGGAATACCCTTCGTCTTTGAGCATCCGGAAAATCTGTGCCGCAGTATAGTCCTCCCGTTCCAGAAGCTGCTTGATCCGCTTTTTGTAAAGGTCAAGTTTTCTGGTAATGACGCGCCCCGGCGGCGGCGAATACCGGGCAGATTGCAAATATCGCCTCACAGTCCTGGCGCTGATGTTCAAACGCTCTGCAATCTGTGCTGCATTCAACCCTTCATTTTTAGCAAATTCATGAGTTAAGCGGTGTTTATTGTAAGAGTTCATTCAGCGCCTCCGGCCATGGCATTGATTATCGCTGCAATTGGCAGGGTATCGCAAACTTCAGCGTCACGCCGATAGGTTCCGCCTGGCGGGTGCAGGCTGATCCCCATACCTTCCGTACCCTGCGGCTGCCGCTGTTCCGGCGGTATATCGCTGCTGATAGCAGTACTCAGCGCTTTGCGGAAATAATTCGAAACTTGAGGATTAGGAAGCTCCAGCACCTGATAATGCGGTTTCCGGTACGCGATAAGTTTGCCGCCGGCCAGCTCGCGCCGCGCCGCTTTTAATCTGTCAGCAGTAAAATTCAGCCGCCGGCATACCGATTCGTCGGCATACCAGGACACGCCGTCCTCGTCCCCGACCGTAATCAGAAACAAATACAGCGCCAATGATTCCGCGCTAAAGTTTTCTATCACATTTTCACGCACCAGGCGGTGATCGACCCACCCGAACCCCTCCGGCAGCCGTCGCCGCTGTCCCGGACTGATGATTTCCTTTTGCATCATAACTAAAAACTCCATGATAAAATTGTTTTTCAAGCTCTGGACAGAGCTCTTTGCCTTTATCATAATAGTGGTTCATCAGACTGCCAATGTCATCACGTAACACTCCGGTTAATTGCGACACAAGCCCTTGAAGACAATGGCTTTGAAACAATAAGAAATCACGTAGCACTTTGGCTTCAGAGGGCTTTTCGAGCTGACCGAAATCACGTAACACCTCATTTTTTCCCGGAGTTTTTTCAACATTTTTCTTTTTCCAGAAACCGGGATGCTTACGCCGCCAGATTTTTACCCGTTCTTTTTCGTTCTTCTGGTAAGTCGGGTCTTTGCGCTGTTGACGCCGATAACGTCTTGAGCTGGCGCGGTGACTCGCCGCCTGACATTCCTGCTTGCCGCAATAGCGTTGATGATGTTTATTGTGCGGACCGGGCGAAAATTTCGTTTTGCAACAAAGACACTTGCGTACGCGGGGATGGGATCGCTTCTTCATAATCTGCCTATATTCCAAATTTTTCAAAAACTAAGAATAGACAGGTCGAAGAAGAGGAAAATGAACGAAGAAAATAATTTATTTTTGAACTTTTTCAAAGAAAATGAAGAAAAATAGCGCTTCGCGCCAAAAGAAGAAGATTCACAAGAAAATTCAGGGACAATCGAAATCAGCGAAATCTGGACAAATCAAATCAGCGGCGACA
>CAIKZE010000378.1 GCA_903831825.1 uncultured Lentisphaeria bacterium
AATTTTATAATTAGGATATTTATGCCACTATAGGTAGTTTAATTTATTTAATAATTTTAATTGTCTATGTAATTGTTGGTTAAACAATAATAATTGTTTAAAATAATATTAAATTGAAATATCTGTAATTCAGGTTTAATTTCTAATGGTAAAAATAACCAGTATCACAAGGAGCATGAGGATGAGAATTTTATTTTCCTGGCTGGGATTTCATGACTTGGAAGAGTTCAGCAAGGGCGCACGGTCTGGCGTCTTGGATGAAATTAAAAAATTGCAAATGGAAGAGCCGAGTTCCCCTGGTGATAACGCGTCGATCGCTTCATTGCTTAATCAAGCTTTGTTTGAGAAAGTGTACTTGCTTCATGCCTGCAAACTGCCGTTTGAGAATGAATTTAAGTCTTGGCTAAGGCCGGATGTCGAGTCTGTATTTCTGGAAATTAAAAACATAAACGATTCAGCTGAGATTGGCGAAAAACTGCGTATTAAAATTGCCGAAATAACTGATGGTTTTAAAAAAGATTTCGGAATATTGCGCAATTGCGGGAGGCAAGAAGTAGTAAATGCTTTGACTGAGGTTGCTCAACGCGGGACTTGTTACTATGAAATAAAAGGTTGCAAGCTTGTTGAGGCGATGCTTGATGGGCAGAATCCCGATAATTTTAAATCTGCTCTGAAGCCGGATGGGTTTGAAAATATATTAGGCGCAAGCCAGGAAGCGGCAGTTATTCTACATAGGGCAGGCATTGCCGCCAAACATCATGTTCCAGTTCTGATCACTGGCGAAAGAGGAACCGGGAGGAAGCGGCTTGCCGAGGCAATTTCCCGTGCTGGTTCTACTGCGAATGCTCCGTTGGAAGTAGTAAAATGTATTGCTTTAGATTATAAGGAATTTGATCGGGAATTTTTGGGAACAGAACACGCAGACGGTATTCTGAAAAAAGTCAATGAGGGCGCTTTGATTCTGGATGAAATCGACAAGTGCTGCTTAAAGGTGCAACTGCAGCTCCTGAGAACCTTGAAAAATTATAAAGGTCATTGTGAATTTAAACCTGTAGGCAAAGATAAGGCGGAGCATTCAAGATTTAAAATCATTGCCACTTCGACTTGCAACCTGGTTGAACTGGTAAATAAGAATGAGTTCCTGGCGGAGCTTTATTATAAGCTGGCGACTATCTCTTTGGAAACCATCCCGTTGCGAGATAGAACTCAAGACATTCCTTTATTGGCGCATCATTTCCTGGATGGACTCAACAGGCAGCATAAGACCGAAAATGCTGACTATATTTATAAAACAATTTCTCCTGAAGCTACCAAGTCATTGATTCGGCACCTGTGGCCGGGCAATGTCAGCGAATTGCATATAGTACTCTGGCAAGCTTTTATTTTTTCAAATGGGACTATTATTGAGAAAAATGATTTGCCAATCATCACAGGCGGCAAAAGCACAATTCAATTACGAAAAATACCATTAGGGACTGGCTTTGATTTGAAGAAAGAGGTTGCTGAGCTTCAAATGGATTATATAAGGCGGGCCATAAAGCAGGCTGATGGTAAAAAATCTGAAGCCGCAAAATTGTTAGGGTTGAGGAGTTATCAGGCTTTGGATACAAAAATGAAATCGCTGGGCATGGATAATTAAGAGTATCTAATCGCGGTAAAAAAGTAATGCGGTTGGTTAAAACCCTTGCGGATTCGGCCTCTGTTCTGCCGTAGGCTTTATCTGTGAGTATGGAATCGATTTCCACTGGAGGTGTTTAATTTGCGCTTTTCATGGATAGGTTCAATGGTAAAATCTGACATTTGATCACGCCCTGTAAATACCAAGACGAAGAATATTTCCATCTGAAGATTTATGACCTTCCAGAAATCAAGACTTAATAAGCTATAGTTTTTTATTCAATAAAATACTGAAGAAGCGTTTTATTGGTCGTACAGAATATGTTTTTTTTGTAGAGAAATAATGGATTTCTCGATTATGACAGGTATTTTTCTTTATATTTAACTCTAATATTGAGTATTGCAGCATGAATAATGAGCTTAAAATTGATGATTTTTGCTAGCACCATTTGGTGCCGTTTTTCAACTTAAAAGCACCAAAAAGGACCTTTGTAGAGGTTTTACGTTGAACTGTAAGATTGGCTAAAATAGAGATTTTTGAGTATAAAATCCCCGATTTAGGGGAGTTCTATGGGGGATTGAGAAAATAAAATGGTGCCGACGGTGGGAGTCGAACCCACACTCCGATGAAGGAACTAGGACCTGAACCTAGCGCGTATGCCAATTTCACCACGTCGGCACGATCATGACCCTTTTTCATGTCAAGGCATCTATTTTACAATATAAATCTTCAAATTCAAGCCGGAATGCTAAAAAAAAACGATTAAAAAAACGGGAAATAGCCGGAAAAGCCATTGGCGATATAGCCGGTCTAAGCTAAAGTAATAGCATGATATTTAACATAAAAGAGACATTGAATGGGAAAAAAGACATGGATATCAGCCTGTCAAAATCTGGAAAGTTCAGTTGAATCGATAGTGCGGAAATTTTCGTTTCCGCGCCCGATCGCGCTCTATTTCGTATCCCGCGGGATCGATGAGAACGGAATTAACAGTTTTTTGAATCCAAAGCTGAGTGACCTTAGTGATCCCTACCGGTTTCCGGGGATCAAAAAAGCGGCGGCAAGACTTTGGGACGCGGTTAAAAATCGCGAACCGATTCTTATACACGGCGACTATGACACCGACGGCGTGACCGCGACGGCATTGCTGTCGCTGATTCTGCGCAAAAACGGCGCCGAAGTTCATTCGTTCATTCCGCACCGCTTCGATGATGGCTACGGCTTCACCCCGGAATCGCTGAAAAAAGCTTTTGCCGCAATTGGCAAACAATGCCAGGTGCTCATCACCGTGGATTGCGGAATTACCAGTAATGAAGCCGTGATTGAAGCGGTTAAAATGGGTATTGACACCATTATTACCGATCATCACGAAGCCGGCGCGGAACTTCCTCCGGCTCTGGCGATCATCAATCCGAAAATTTATCCGGAACTGGCGGACCTGCATGTGCTTTCGGGCGCCGGCACCGCATTCAAACTTTCTCACGCATTCATTAAATACGGACGCGAAAACAATCTCGGCGGTTTTACCACCAAGCTGGAAGACGTGCTCGATTACGTCGCGCTGGGTACTGTTGCCGATATCGTGCCGCTGCTGGGCGAAAACCGGATACTGGTTAAACACGGCATTGAAGTTTTGAAAAAACAATTCCGTCCGGGCATCCGGGCGCTGATTGAATCATCCAAACTCAAGGCCGACCTGACGCCGTCGGACATCACTTTCAAGCTGGCGCCGCGGATTAATGCGGCAGGCCGGGTCGGCGACGCCAATACCGCGCTGCATCTGCTCGAAGCCGACAATATTGTCGAAGCCTATCACTATGCCAATCAACTGGAAAAATATAACAGCATCCGCCAGGAAAAAGAGCAGGAAATTTTTGAAGAAGCCAGACTGCAGATCGAGCGGGATATTGATTTAAGCAACTGCTATTCCATCCTGGTCGCCGGCAAAGAATGGCATCAGGGCGTTATCGGCATTGTCGCCTCGCGGCTGGCCCGCGATTACAACCGTCCCGCCATTGTGCTGACGATCCAGGGCGAAGAAGCATACGGTTCCGGACGCAGTATCGGCAACCTTAACCTGGTGGAAGTGCTGGGCAAAGCTTCGCATCTGCTCGTCCGCTACGGCGGCCACCCGATGGCTGTCGGAATCGGCCTCGCGGCGGCCAATATCAAACCATTTTACCAGGCGCTCGAAGCCCGCGTCCGCGAACTGCTCTCGATTGAAGATTTGCAGGAAAATATTTCTTATGACGGCGCGGTGGAACTGGAAGAACTCAGTTCCGGTTTCTTCGACATGATTGACAGCCTTGCCCCGTTCGGCCACAGCAACCCCAAGCCGATATACCGTTTCAACAGCCTGCAACTGGTCAAGAGCACTCAGGTCGGCAATAAGCATATCCGGGGCGTTTTTAAGAACTTCAATAACTCCCAGATAGAATTTATCGCGTTCAATCAGATTCCGGATACTTTCGATCATGGGATGTGGGATATTCTGGCCATGCCGCAGCTCAACACCTACTACAACGACAAAAAACCGCAACTTCAGATCGTAGATTTCAAACCGGCCGAATAAATGCGGGTTTATATGGATGTTCCTTCCGGCTCTTCTGGAAAAGCAGACATGGTGTCGCTCCCACGGAGCTAATCTATAATTTATGGAATTTTAAGCTATTAATATTCCGCGCCTCTGGCGCTGTTCTCTGTCTTCCATTCTGAATTCTGAATTCTTTGGAGGACATCGCCCGTCTTACGCTAATGATTCCTGCTCGTCTTTTTCTTCGGCGTGATCCTTCCTGTGCCACTTATGGCGCAGATGTTCAAGGCAGACATAGAAAACCGGCGTAACGAACAAGGTCAGCATTTGCGAGAAGAGCAGGCCGCCGACCATGGTAACGCCCAGCGGCTGACGGGATTCGCCGCCGCCGCCGATGCCCAGCGCAATCGGGATGCCGGCCATGATTGCCGCCGCCGTCGTCATCATAATCGGACGGAAACGGACCAGGCACGCCTGGATAATTGCTTCTTTCGCGGTTTTGCCTTCTCGTTGCTGGGCGGTAATGGCGAAGTCAATCATCATAATGCCGTTTTTCTTGACAATGCCGACCAGCATGATAATACCGATAAAGCCGTACAGGGAAAGTTCGATATTGCAGACCAGGAGCGAGAGCAGCGCGCCGAATCCGGCAAACGGCAGCGCCGTCAGAATGGTAATCGGGTGAATGTAATCTTCATAAAGAATGCCGAGGATGATGTAGATCACCAGAATGGTTACGAGCAGCAGTATCAGCATTCCGCTCATCGAGTCCTTAAAGGCTTGCGCAGTACCCTGAAAAAAGGCGGAAACGGATGATGGAAGCGTTGCGGTGATCTGGGATTCGATTTTATCCACCGCCTCGCTGAGAGAATGGCCGTTTCTTAAATTGAAGGAAATAGTGACGGATGGCAGTTGTCCGGAATGGTTTAACAACATAATGCCGGCAACCTCTTTCATTTCGACAAAATCAGTAAGCGGGACGAGATTGCCGTTGCTGGAGCGGACATAAACCAGCGAGAGCGCATTCTGATCATAACGGAAAGCGTCTTTCAATTCGAGCAGGACGCTATACTGGTCGTCAGCACCGTAAATGGTGGAGATGTCGTGGGGGCCGAAAGCATCATATAAAGCGTTTTCGATCTGCGCCGCCTGTATTCCCAGCAGCGCCGCCTTGTCGCGGTTGATATTCAAATTAATCTGCGGATTGGCAATCTGGAGATCGCTGGTAACGTCTTCCAGTTCAGGAAACAGGCGCATGGCCTTTTCCGCCTTCTGGCCCGCGGCGTAGAGTTCCTTGGTGTTGGAGCCGGTCAAGGTATATTGGTACAGGGATTTAGTGCGGCGTCCGCCGATATTGATGACCGGGGGAACCGTCAGGTAGGTCTTGATGCCGGGAATAACCGCCAGTTTCGGCTTTAAATCAGCGACGATACGCTCCGCCGTGCGCTTGCGTTCGGAACGCGGTTTCAAGCGTAAAAAGAGGCCGCCGGTATTGCCTTCGCAACGGGACATAACCATTTCAATATCGGGGTCCTGGCGGGCGATTTCAGCGGCCAGATACTGCTGCTTCTTCAATTCTGTAAAAGAAATACCCTGTGCGGCTTCGGTTTGCCCGGAGATCATGTTCATGTCTTCCTGCGGCAGGAAGCCTTTGGGCATGATAATGAACAACCCGATGGTTGCGGCCAGAATGATCGCGGAAAAAACAATAGTCAGTTTCCAGCGGTCAATGCACCAGGTAAGGCTTCGTTCGTAAAGCCCGATCATGCCTGTTGCCGGGCCGGTTTTTACCGGAGCGTGGGAATGATGTTCATGGTGCTGGAGAAGCATCTGCTTCTTCAGGAAACGGCTGGCGAGCATCGGGATAAGAGTAATCGACACAATCCCGGAAACCAGCACCGCCGCCGCGATTACAACCCCGAATTCCCGGAAGAACATGCCGACAATACCACCCATGAACATGACCGGAATGAACACTGCCGCCAGCGACAGGGTCATGGAAATTACGGTGAAGAAAATCTCGCCGGAACCGTCAATGGCGGATTGCCGCACGGATTTGCCCATTTCCACATGGCGGAAGATGTTTTCCAGCACCACAATGGCGTCGTCAACGATAAATCCGATAGACAGCGTCAGCGCCATCAGCGACAGGTTATCGAGGCTGTACCCGAACAAATACATGACTATAAAAGTGCCAAGCACCGACATCGGCAGCGTCAGGCTGGGGATGATTGTCGCGCGGACATTGCGCAGAAAGAGGAAGATTACCAGCACCACCAGAAACAGGGTCAGAAGCATGGTGAATTCAACGTCATGAATTGACCTTTGGATAGTTTCGGAACGGTCCAGCATTTTGATCATCTTGACCGATGCGGGAAGCTGTTTGGAGAGTTCCGGCAGCAGGGCCTTGGCGCTTTCGGCGACCGCAACGGTGTTGGAACCCGGCTGGCGCATAATGGACAGGATGATGGCGCGGGTTTGTTCGCCCCCTGAAGCGGCCCAGGCGGCGGTTAAATTATTTTCGACGCTGTCGTAAATCTCGGCAACATCCTGCAGTCTGACCGGCGCCCCGTTGCGATAACAGATAACAAGGCGCTTATAAGCATCGGCGTTGAGCAGTTGGCCGTTGGCCTGAATGATCGGCGAAGTGTGACTTCCGTTCAAGGCGCCGGTGGGCTGGTTGACATTGGCGGAAGAAATGGCCGCCTCGACTTCGTCAATGCCCAACTGCCAGGCGGAAAGCAGTTTGGGATCAAGCTGGATGCGGACGGCATATTTTTGCGAACCCATGACTATGACTTGAGCAACTCCGTCCAGGGTGGAAAGCCGTTGCGAAATCACCGTCTGGGCATAATAATCCAGCATTGACAGCGGCAGCGTTTTGCTGGTCAGCGCCAGATAGAGAATAGGCATATCGCTGGGATTGACTTTCTTATAGTAAGGCGGGGTGGGCATGTTGTTCGGCAACTTCGGCGCGGCCTGCGAAATGGCCGACTGCACGTCCTGGGCTACCGCGTCAATATTGCGTTCCAGTTTGAATTGAAGCGTAACGACGGTGCTCCCCAGCGAACTGGTGGAGGTCATCATGTCCAGGCCGGCAATAGTGGAAAATTGCTTTTCCAGCGGCGTGGCAACGGAAGAGCCCATGGTTTCCGGGCTGGCCCCCGGCAGATTCGCAGTGACCGTGATCATCGGGAAATCCACATTCGGCAGGTCGTTTACCGGGAGCTTGGAAAAAGACATCGTGCCGAAAATAATCAATCCGCCGGTCAGCAGCGAAGTCATAACCGGGCGTTTAATGAAAAAAGTTGAAAGATTCATGGTTTAACTCAAGGTTTTGCGGGAACGAAAGTTTTAAGTTCAGATGCCGGCTTGCCGCCGGCTTTATTGTCTTTGTCTTTTTTTGCCGGCGCTGCCGTGGCGCTCTTGCCGGGTTCGTAAACCCGGGCGCCGGGATAAAGGCGGACTTGTCCGTCAGTAACAACCTTTTCATTACCGTTAAGCCCTTCGAGAATGATGGTTTCGTCGTTTAGCGAACGCCCTGCTTTTACCGGATGATACTCCGCGGTGTTGTCCGGTTTGACTACGAAGACGTAGCTGCCGTCCTGACCGTTGGAAACCGCTTGCGACGGCACCACCACACAATTTTTTTCCACCGTCAGGGTCAGCGTCACGTTGACGAACTGCCCCGGCCAGAATTGAATATCCTCATTGGGAAATGTCGCTTTTAGTTTGACCGTTCCTGAGGTTGGATTGATTACGCTGTCGATGAAAGTGAGTTCGCCGTCAGCTTCGGCCCCGCCTTTTACCGGGACCTGGGCGTGGACAGTCAATTTACCCCGTTTGAAGAAATATTGAATTTCCGGCAGATTCAATTGCGGCGGCGCGAAAACAACATAGATCGGCTTGAGCTGTACTAGTTGAATTATATCAATGTCATTGGCCTTGACCACCGTGCCTTCGTAAATCAGGATATCGCCGGTCCGTCCGTCAATCGGCGATCTGATGGTGCAATATTCCAGGTTAAGCTGGGCATTCTTGACCGCGGCTTCGGAAGAGATAACCTGGGCGCGCTGAGATTCGGCCTGGGCCCGCATTGTTTTAGTGGAATTGGAATCAATGGCGCTGGACGCCAGCAGCCGTTCTTTCATTTCCGCTTGACGGATATAGTCTTCCAGCAGTATTTTGTCTTTAGCCAGGGCCGCCTGACATTGCTGCAGCACGGCGTCATAGGGACGTTTGTCGATTTCCAGCAGCACATCGCCCTTTTTAACGTAATCGCCGGGTTTGGTGAAGAAACGGCTGATTTGTCCGGAAACCATGGTTTTAACCGGAATTTCAGAATACGCTTCCACTCTGCCGAAAGTACTGATTTGCAACGGCATGTCTATGATTTTTGCCCGCTCGATAGCCACCGGCACCGCCGGCAATTCACGAACTTTCTCTTTTTTGTCGCAGCCCGCTGACAACAGCAGCGCCGATAATAACATGACCCGCGCCATTAACATTCCGCGGGACGATTCTTTTTGTCTCATAATAAACACTTCAACTCCATGGTTAATACAGTGACTGCCGGCGCCGGTTTCCATTGCAATGCAGAACCAAACTGAACAATATACCTTATATTGCTCCAGTCTTCAACCGTAAAAATGCCAATAACAGGCAGGCGGTAATAAAACCGCAAACCTGTTTGACATTTTATCTGTCCGGAATGCGACAACATTATTAGTAGTCGTATGAAATCTGCTTTTGGTTACGCCTTAACTGAAATTACAGCCGAATTCTTAATTACAGGCATCATGTGGAGGGGATAAGCCGACGCGGAATTTGGCTTCAGGTTGTAAAAAAGCCGGAACTATGAATAGTCTAAATTCCGGCAAGAAAAATTTCCGGCCGGGCATTTATAACTTGTATTTTTACTGACAGGCTCTAAATCCTTACGGGACGTTTTTCGTCTGCCGACTCAATGGCCGCAAAACAAAGCCTCATTGTCTGCAGTGCATCCCTGGCGGAGGTTTTCGGGGGAAGCCCCTCCGCAACCCGCCGCACGATGTCAAGCGCCTGGTCATGAGTGTTGTGATAGTAAGTTTTACCTTCCTTACAATCCCAAGTAAGATCTTCCACCAAGTCGCTGGCCATTCCTTCGGGAGAATCCGAGAACTGCCACCGCTTGATATGTCTGTAGAAAACATCGGTTTCCGCAGCCCCTTTCGTGCCCACCACGATATACCGGAGTTTATGGCCGTCGCCCAATTGTAAATCCGCAACATTGTTGGCCAGCGGGTCACCCCGGAACATTGCCGGGTAGTTCATGTAGTAGGAAATGTGACTGACTGCACCGCTGTTGAAGCGATAAGTTGTGTGATAATTGTCACGGACCTCGGTGTATGGCACGATGTTGGGGGAGCACGCGGAATATACTTCATTAACTTCTGAACCGATCCACCAGCGGGTGAGGTCAACATAATGGCTCAAGCGCTCCGGAAACGTATCCCCGGCGCTCAGCTTGTTGCGCCAGGCATCCTTGGGATATGCGGTGGAACAGTATAGACAGTGGATGTTTACCACCTCTCCCAGCAGTCCCTGGTCTATCCAGTCTTTGACCTTGGTGTAAAGCTTCGAATAACGCAGTTCGAAACCGATTTGCAGGAAGCCTTTTGTCCGCTCCGCCACATTAACCATCTCCTCCGCGTCAGCCAAAGTCGTTGCCATTGGCTTTTCACACATCACAGCTTTGCCGGCCTCAAGCGCCGCGATGGTCAAGGCTTTGTGCGAATCGTTGGATGACGTCACGAACACAAGACGGATTGTTGAATCGCCGAACACCTGATTCAGGTCGGAAGTGATGTCCACATTGTATTGGCTCTTCATTTCCTCAAGCCTCTCTTTTCTGATATCATAGGCCACGATCCGGCCGACCTGCGGACATTCCCTAAGATGCTTGATTACAGATTCTCCCATCACTCCTGAACCCAATATCGCCACATCCATTTTCATAACAAATCCTTATATTTCATTTTTTCTGTTTTGCCATTCATGTTCATTTGTACCCTGTTATGATTATATTTTTTACAGCTAAAAATTGCAAAAACTCAAGCTTGTAGTTTCTTCTTTAATATCTGCAAAAAACAATTGCTTCATATTTTACCTTGAGCCTGTTGATTTTCCGCCGATCAGCCATGATTCTTAATACCTACTTGATATCAATGTTTTGACTATTTTCCTGGATATATTTGAACGAATAGTTTATTTCCCAAGGGCCAGCCTTATGCGGGTCATTATCCTGATATGGCTTGGCATATACCCATTCTATGGTGGAGCAATCGCCGTCTCGCCATAAAAATAATTCATCAACCCTGTCATCAAAAGTTGCTTTTACGGCAGTGTTGTTCTTAGTATTCCAGGCCACGCACCACGTTCCATCAAAACTGCCGGTTTTCTTAGCATAACTCTTCAACAATGGAGTTTTGCCGTTTTTCAAAAAGTCCAGAGCGCTGGAATCGCTGCCGGTATATTTTTCCGTTTTTATCTCTTTACCATCAGCGAACTTATAACAAATATTCTCCGCATTGTCTGAAAGTCCGAGGATATTGGTTGTGCGATAAACAAACTGCCTGTAACCTTTTTCCGGAATAATTACAACTTTAATTTTCAACTCCGGAATATTTTTATAGGTATAATATGTTTTCTCGACCCGTAATCCGTCGAAAGGCTCTTTGGTAATCGAATAGGAGAATGTTGCTTCGGCGACATCGCCTTTTACTTTAAAGTCTTTTAATTCCGCTTTTACATCTTTAGCGCAATATAAAACAAATATATCGATACCTGCTTCTTTCATGACTGTGCTGAAACTATTATTTTTCGATACCATCCATTCCGCAGTTGCTGAATTATCCAGGCTTACCGTAAGTCTGTTTAAGTTGTTTTCTATCAGATAAAACAGCTTCCAGTCCTTTTGAATCGTTCCGACTTTGAACCCGTTTTCCTGATGCAGTTTCAGTTTCGAATTAAATTGCGCTGTTTCATTTTCATTCATGGCGGCAATCTCGGAAGCCATGATTTCGGGACCATTGGCATCTGTTGCCGACGATGACGCGGGAGTTATTTCCAGCAGCAGATAATCTAACGGCGGCATTACCATGGTGATGCCGTTTTGCAATTCGGCGGCGGTAATGGAATTCCTGTCTTTAGCAATTTTAACCAGCGCATTGGAATTAAGTTCCCTGACTTGAAAATTACCTTCTTTCACATTCAATTTTACTTTTACAAAGATTTTATCTTTTTCATTATTATTGCATATAAAAACAAGATATTTCCCGTTATTGGATCTGGCAACCGAGAAAAAATTACCTTTTGCCCCGAATTGAGGAATAACTTCTACTGTGGTTTTGTCGATTTCACCGTTAACCAGGTAATTGTCTTCAATTTTGGCAATATTCCGCATTACTTCTCTGTGGCTCTTGAAATAAGCATCATCCATTTGATAAACGCCGCTGTAAACCATCACTCCCCGTTTCGCCCCTTTAGCTCCGAGCATGGCCGAAGTCAGCAAATGAAGTCTGTACCGTTTAGGATTATACGGCGCAATCGGCCCCCAGCCGGATGAGATATACGGCCACACCGGCTTCTTCAGATTTTCGAAACAAGCTTGAAGCCGCTGGTAAAAAAGCATATCGGTATTATATATCATAGAAGTGTGAACATCGATAAATGATTCATAAAGAGTCAGGTCAATTCCGTATCTCTTTAAATAATCCTCCTCTTCTCCCTTGGCCGCCTGCGGCATCGAGCACAACAAAAACTTCGCTTGCGGATTGATTTGATGTACCGCATCCGCCATGGCTTTGACCACCTGACTGTTTTGCACACAGCGGAATTTCACCCATTGCTTTTCATACTGGGTCAGAATTTTCCGGGGAGAGAGTCCCTGGGGATCCAGCTTGGCAAAAACCGCGAAATTTTTAATGCACTCCGGACAGAAACACATCGCGGTGGTCCAGCCGTCGCAATATACTTCATAATCAACTTCACAAATGGCATTGGGTGCCTTTATCTTCTCTTCCCAGCCTATTTTTTTGATGCATTCAATGAAGAAAGGCGCTCCTTGATCTATCAGCACAGAAGGGCAAATAAGGGTTCCCGGAGAACCGGAAACCGTCTGGGCGGCAGTCAGAAACGCCTTGTTTTTTGCACTCGGATCCGTTACGCGAAGCGGGAATACCGTACTCGCAAATTCCCATATTGGCGTCCATTCCGGACGTCCGGGAATGCTGCCGCCCCCGCCGCCCATAAAGCCGGCGGATACCCACTTCCGGAAAAGCTCTGCCGGCAGTTTATCCTGATCCGTGTCATAGACCCCGATCCTGGGCAACGGGAAACCATAATACGCATAGCAACTGAAATTTTTAGGCAGAACTATCGGCGTGTCTTCTCCAAGCACTGCCACCGGCACATTCACTTTAAATTTGCTGTTTGCCGTTTCAAACTCAATGCTTACATTAAATTTTTCAGGCGTCGCAACGCCAGGTCTGATAAAAAGACCATTGCCCCCGGCCAACCAGCAAAAACTCTTTGAAACATTATAGCAGACCTTCTTTTCCGGAGGGATGGACAGCGTTTTCGCCGGTTTTATCAGAGTGCAGCGTTTTTCCAGGGAGTTAAGCATATACAGCGAAAGTTCGACGCTCTCAGGAAGCTGAATCGTCACTTGTGTTTCTCCGGCATAAAACGGAACAGCACAGAGATCAAGAAATCCGGTATTCCCCCTGCTTATATAATAGGTTTCTCCTTTAGGCTTAGCTGAAAAATTATAGCAAAAAGAGCTTTCTTTCAGTGTCAGCGGCTGATTGTTCGCGGTTGACGTTATTGTTGCAGATTTTTTTTCCTGTTTGTCAACCGGCGTCATTGAAACATTTTTAAACATGGCTTTGCCGCGGCTGTCTGAACTGCCGTAAACGCACAGGCACAACATAATTCCTTTGGTTACAACCGGATTGTCAGGCGCAATGATCTTTTCAATGGTATTCCAATCCGAATTGCCTTTCCCGCTGTAAGCACACTTGGCCCCGTCAATGAATTTACCGTCCTGATCCAGCCAGTAGTAAATAATCGCTGCATTTTTTGAAATATCTTCGAGTTTTACGTCGGCATTTATCTTAAGACTCTTGAATCCGTCAACGTTCAGCCGGTATGTAATGCCGTTCACAAAGCTCTGGGAATTTTCATTGATTTCCAGGATATTGCTCTTTTCCTGAGTTGTAACTTTGAAAATTTTTTCCGCCGGCTTCGATTGCGATACATTCCACAGATCCGGAGTTGCGCCGTTTGAAGATTTGAATTCAATATTGGGCAGGAGATTTAGGCTTCCTGCCCAGGAATAAGATGCAACAGCAAGCAACATGGTAATAAAACTCAAAGTCTTTTTCATCAATATGTCCTTATATAACATCATTATTTTTTGGGAACCCCTGTACACAAAATCGGTTCCAGAGCGTTCATAGTAATGAAAATTTCGCTTAAGCTGCCGGCATGTCCGTCTGCATATAAAAGGTTCAGCTTGTTGAGATGTCTCAATGCAGTATCGTTTCGCATAGTCGTGTCCACAATGGCAACATAATCGCCGTCGCATATGCTCATAGTTCCGCTAGGATACTTTATTTGGGAACTTTTTTTCAGCACCATTCCGGTATTATCAATCGGAAACGCATAGGGCGGGCAGTACCATGCGTTATAAACATAAGAAGGGTAATATCCGCTGGAAAAAGTCGCGATTGTTCCCGCACATCCCCTATAGCCAGTTCTGTACTGCGGGCAAAAAAGTACACCTTTGGTAACCTGGAAGTACACCGAGGGCATCGGCAAATATTTTCTGGCGCAGAAAATATATGCCCAGTTCGGATACCCCGCGACAAGGGACACGCCGTCAAAAGACTGATCGGCGTAATTGCGCGGCGGAGTATAATCAAAATCGTTCATGTAAAATGCAAAAGCGGTGCCGATTTGTCCGATATTACCCAGGCATTTAGTTTGACCCGCTTTTTCCCTTGCTTTGGCTAATGCCGGGAGCAACATTGAAGCGAGGATCGCGATGATGGCGATCACAATGAGGAGTTCGACGAGTGTAAAAAACCTTTTTTCAATGATCATTTTTGTTCGCAACATTTTCATTTTTCAGACTCCTTTTTTAACAATTTTTCAAATACTCTTTATAGCTGTCACGGGGCGGGTTAAAATGGGCCACTCCGGGGCGGGTCAAAACGGGCCACTATTTTAATTAACTTCCGATAAATTATTTTTCAAATCGCTGTTTGCCTTCCTTGAGCACCTTGTATAAATAATCGACCTCCCCGCTGATGTTATGGGATGCGATATTGACTGGCAATTCGGCGAATCCGCGAGTCCCCGGAATTTTATGAGAGAACAACTGAATGGACGGAGAGGTATTGTCACAGACAATAGTTCCGGCCGATCCGTAAAATACAGATCTCATAGTATATGGGCGCTGTACCGAGATCGAAACAAACACTTTGCCGATAATGCCATTATTACAGAACTTTAAATTGGCGATAGTCGTATCCGGTTCCGGCCATTCCGGCATCATTTTATGATTCGCAAACGCCGTGACCTCTTCAACATCGCCGCCAATCCAGCGGAGCAGGTCAACGGCATGGCATCCGCCGCCAAGCACTCCGTTTCTTCTGATTGCATGATCTTTGCGCCAGTTCTCCCAACCGGGACATGTTTCATAGTCATGGGCATATTCAGATTCAATGAAGAATAAATCTCCGATCATCCCGTTTTCAATCAGTTCCTTGGCCATCTTGAATCCTGGCGCAAAACGGCATACCTGGCCTATCATAAATGTTCCCTGGCTGGCGTCTGCCGCTTTTATGATATCCTTGCATTCTTCAAGCTTCAGCGCCAACGGTTTTTCCGCCAATACATGCTTGCCGGCATTCAATGCTTTAATACACTGTTCGGCATGCAGATGGTCCGGCGTCGCAATCGAGACCAGTTCAATTTCCGGATTGTTGATAATTGCCATATAATCTTTGGTCACTTGCGGTGCATTGCTTTCTTTGGCTTTTCTATCCAGTAATTGCTCGTCAATATCGCAGATTCCGACAACTTCATATTTGTCAGATTTCAAATATGCCGTTAAATGTTCGCCGCCCATTCTCAGTCCGACCACGCCCACCTTAATCTTTTTTGAATCATTTTTCATAATTGTTAAAATCTCCATTTTTTAAGTTTGATGCTATAGTTTATCAAAGTTGTATTAAATTTCGCTTACATTTATGATTATATATGTTGGGTTGGGATTGTGCAATAGAATACGGTTGCCATTCCGTTCGCAATCATTGTCGATTTTTCCGATTACAGATACTGGCAACTTCATATTTGCCAGATCTCCAATACTCCGTTAAAAGTTTTCGTCTTATTGTCAAACCAATCATACCGGACTTGGTTCTCCTTATGAGAATATCTCTTTTTTTATAGTTATTTTCTCGATGGCAGGCATATCCGGCTGAACACCAAGTCCGGGGGCGTTACGGATAAATATCTTGCCGTCACGGATTTCATATGGATCAGAGATATATGATTTCATTCCATAGACTTCCATATAAACTTGCTCGCAAGGCACATTCCCGGGCAGAACCGATGAAAGGATTTGATAGGCGGCGGCGCCAACACCTAAATAATGGGTAGAACCGATCATGGTTGAGATATCACCCATAGCGGCCAACTGAGCTTTATGAATCCCGGCCTGGAAGCCGCCTGCCCAGTCAGCATGAATGTTAATCTGATGGGCGCAACGGTGTTTAACAATTTCCATTACGCCTTGCGGAGTACGCGCTTTCTCGTCTAACATCAGCTTAGCCTTCAGGTGCTTGCAAATATACTGATATCCAGCCCAATCGCTGTCAATGGGGTCTTCGTAGGTATCCAATCCGTGCTTGCTTAGCGCATTGATATATTGGATTACTTCATCGGGGTCCATTTTCAAGGAGTAGTTGGCATCCAGACAGAAGCGCACATCCGGACTGGTTTGAGCACGGATGCCCTTGATTACACATAGATCCGCATCAAGTTGACCTATAGGTTTAAGCTTAAAAAAGAGGAACCCATATTGGCGGTACCATTGAGCCGCGTTGGCGATCATCTTTTCCGGGGTGTCGGTATGGACCACCGGCATACCCCAGACAAAAGGTTTAGCCATTCCGCCAAGCAGTACTGAGACTGGAACGCCAAGTCGCTTCCCGACCAGGTCGTGCAGCGCGAAATCAACCGCATCAATAATGGAGTTTGTGTCTTCCGAACGCATTCCGTCAGGAATTAAGCGGCCGAGATGCCGTGCGTCTTTGCCTGGAAGTTCGCCGCACATACGCAATAGCATCTGCCATTCATCAATATTTGACTGCCCTTTTATTCCCGAATAGATCAGACTGGTGGGGAGGCATTCGCCATAGCCGGTTTCTTTCCCGTCGCTGACGGCGACAAAAAGAAAAATCAAATCAGGATCAACACTCCCATCAGTATACGATCCCCTGAACATCTGAGCAAAAGTACAAAAACGGACTGTTACTTGTTTAATGATAACTGGGGTATTCATGTTCGCTTTCTTTCGTCGTAATAGTTTAATTTCATAAAGTTTTTTCACAGCCATCCCGCAGGATGTTAAAAAATTACTTTTTCTGTCCGTTTTCAAAGTATTCGATTACATTTTTAGGAAGCTGCGGAATATCGCGTCTTCCGCCGTCACCACGCATTGAATCATGGCCCAGGACACCGGTGGCTACGGCGTTTCTGGCCGCAATCGGCGACGTGTTGGTTTTGGCGCCGAACCGGACAAAATCAATAAAGCTCTGGACAATCGCCCGGTCGGAACCGCCATGAGAACCTTCAAGCGGTTTCAAATAATGGATGATATCCGGTTCGGCACGGTTGCCGCGGGTCGTCCAGACGTGTATTTCGCACTTGCCGAAGTCGCCGATGTTCTCAACCCGGCCCTGAGTTCCGATAAACGTGTAATTACGCTCGGCATTCGGAGCATAATGACACTGGAGATAAGATGCCTGAACCCCGTTATCCAGTTGCATCATAATCATACTGCTGTCTTCAACATCAATCACCGGAGAAAGCCCTTTTTGCGAAAGTGGCGGCCAGCCCCACGGCGGGATGCCCGCCGGCGTAGACGGATCCCGGCGCTCGCATTTATCATAAACGGATAACATGCCCATGCCGACTACAGATTTGGTATAGCCGCCCGCCAGCCAGTGGATTACGTCAATATCGTGCGCGCCTTTCTGGAGCAGCAGACCGGTGCTGAAACGCCGTTCGGAATTCCAATTAAAAAAATAAGCGTCGCCGCCATAAGAAATAAAGTGGCGGCACCATGCATTCTGTACTTTGCCGATAATCCCGGAATCAATAACTTCTTTCATTTTCAGGATTGCCGGAAAATGGCGCATATTGTGTCCGAGATAAAGTTTGGAGCCGGTGCGCATGGCGGTATTGAGCAGTCTGTCACAGCTTTCAATGGTGATTGCCATCGGTTTCTCCAGATATACAGCTTTCCCGGCCTCCAGCGCGGCCAGCGTCTGTTCTTCATGCAGAAAGTCCGGCGAGGTGACAAAAACGGTGTCAATATCTTTTCGTTCCAGCAATTTTCTGTAGTCATCAGTTACAAAAACCTCTTCGCCGTAGGTTTCTTTAAATTTTATGAGCGCTTTAGGGTTGACGTCAACTCCGGCAACCAGTCTGGATCCTTTTCCCGGATTGTGTGCATAATTAGCTAATCCTCCACGCCCTCCTGCCCCGATTACTCCAATTCTTAAATCATCCATTTTTACCGGTACCTTTCTGTTACAAATTACATTTGATAGATTTAAATATGCGGTTAAACTATATAATGTAATAAATTTACCGCTGATGTGATGGTTGTAAATAGTATAATTGCATAAAATGATATGTTAAATTATCAAAAGGATGTAACATATTGATATTTATGGCCAATAGACAGACAATAAAAGAACTGACTGACAGCTTTCCGTTTCAGTTGCTCTTTGCGGAGTATGGCGAACTCCGGTCTTTGAACGCGGCAATTATGAATACTGTATGATTGAGTATATTATGGAAGGCGAAGGTTATACCGATTCGCAATCTTAAAGCCAGTAAAGACAAGAGCAATTTTGAGAATTATTTTGGAATGCCGACGGAAGCCCGATATGGATATCGGGGGACGGAGGTATTTTCAAATAAATTCAAAAGGGCCTTGCCGCAGAGCGGTTGCGTTTTCGCCATGCCGGCTACGTGCCGGACGAGTTCAGTCGCTACCCTGGTAGCGCCAGCCTCATCCGACCCATCCCGGCAAAGACGAAATTCGCAATCTTTACTAGCTTTAAGATTGCGATTCGGTAT
>CAIKZE010000379.1 GCA_903831825.1 uncultured Lentisphaeria bacterium
GGTTCGTATTCTGAGAGGCTGCCGATACCGGGGTATCGAAAGCCTCGAAGAGTGCGAATCCAAACTCAAAAGATCGCAACCGCTTTGCGGCGAGCGTCTTGCGGCTGTATTTTTCCGTTCCTCCTTCAGACGATATTCATATCGCCAATCAGTCGGATCGAAAAAATCCAATCCACAATCCTGCTCGTCTATGTTAAATTTTCAATCTTATAGAGTATAGCTCCAAAAAATGAATTAGATAATTAAAAAATAAGCTGATTTCAAATAATGTCAAATATGTTTTTCACCTAACCTCAATAATTCATAAAAATATTCAATGTCATCCCCCCACGGGATGTAATGAATAAGCGGCGCGAAAAACAATTAGTCCGTTTCCCGCAATATTCCGGCGGTTTGTCTTGATTTCTTCCGCCAACCTGATTATCTTAAATGTAATATGGAGATAAAAATTCCTGTCAGTTGATAATTATGCCTAATCAGAACCCGGAACAAATAGCAAGAGACAATATTGACTCCGCGCTTGCGCGGAGCGGCTGGGTTATACAAAATAAGTCGGGAATCAATCTGCATGAAGCCCTCGGCGTGGCGGTCCGCGAATATCAAACCGATGCCGGCCCCGCTGATTATGTATTGTTTGTGGACGGCAAACCCGCCGGGGTGGTTGAGGCCAAACGCGAAGAGGAAGGACACCGGCTGAACGTTCACGAAGACCAGACGGAAGGCTACGCCGCGGCTAAACTTAAATTCCTGAATAACGAAAAACTCCAGTTTGTCTATCTGAGCACCGGCGAAGTCACTTCATTCACCGATTTTCGCGATCTCAAGCCCCGGTCGCGGACTGTGTTCAGTTTTCATCGTCCGGAAGCCCTGCGCGACTGGCTGAAAAACGGCAATTCGCTGCGAACCAGACTGCACGACCTGCCCGCTTTGCGGACTGACGGTTTAAGGGAATGCCAGATCAATGCCATCAATAACCTGGATGCTTCTTTTAAAGCAAACCGTCTGAGGGCCTTGATCCAGATGGCTACCGGTTCCGGCAAAACCTTTACCGCCATTACTTTCATTTATCGTTTGCTGAAGTTTGCCAAGGCCAAACGGATTTTATTTCTGGTGGACACGAAAAACCTGGGCGAACAGGCCGAACAGGAATTTATGTCGTTCGTGCCGAATGACGACAACCGCAAATTTACCGAACTGTACAACGTCCAGCGTCTGAAATCGAGTTACATCGCCACCGACAGCCAAGTTTGCATCAGCACCATTCAGCGGTTGTATTCGATTTTAAAAGGAACCGAACTGGAAGAAACCGCCGAAGAGGAAAACCCGAACGAACGCAGTTACCAGCCGAAGGAAATCCCCCCGGTTGAATACGACCCCAAAATGCCGGTGGAGTTTTTCGACTTCATCGTGATTGACGAGTGCCACCGCAGCATTTACAATTTATGGAAACAGGTGCTGGAATATTACGACGCGTTTGAAATCGGCCTGACCGCCACTCCCGATAAACGCACCATCGGCTATTTCAACCAGAATCTGGTCAGCGAATATTCGCACGAAATGGCCGTGGCCGATAATGTGAACGTCGGCTATAACGTGTTTATTATTGATACTAAAGTCACCCGGCAGGGCGCCACCCTGTGGAAAGGCGAATACATTGAACTCCGCGAACGGCTGAGCCGGAAAAAACGCATGGAATTGCAGGACGAAGACGAAGCCTATTCCGCCGAACAACTGGATAAGGACATTGTCAATCCCAATCAGATCCGCAAGGTTATTTCCACTTTCAAGGCGCATTTGCCGTCCATGTTCCCCGACCGCTATTATCAGGACGGCAATTTTGAAGTGCCGAAAACGCTGATCTTCGCCAAAACCGACAGCCATGCCGACGACATCATTAAAATTGTCCGGGAAGAATTCGGCGAAGAAAATAAATTCTGCAAAAAGATAACTTACAATTCGGATAAAGACCGGAAGGACGCCGACGGCAATCTCATCGAAGCGGGCGAAGACCCCAAAAGCGCCCTGGCGCAATTCCGCAACAGCTACCACCCGCGCATTGCCGTAACTGTGGATATGATCGCCACCGGCACCGATGTGAAACCGCTGGAATGCCTGCTCTTTATGCGGGATGTCAAAAGCAAAAACTATTTCGAGCAGATGAAAGGCCGGGGTACCCGGACCATTACGCTGGATAACCTGAAAAAAGTCACGCCCGCCGCCAAATTCACCAAAGACCATTTTGTGATTGTCGATGCCATCGGCGTAACCAGAAGCCTGAAGACCGACAGCCGCCCGCTGGAGAAAAAGCCCGGCGTACCGTTGAAAGATTTGCTGCAAGCCATTGCCGTGGGCGCACGGGATGAAGCCTTGTTCACTTCCTTAGCCAACCGCCTGACCCGCCTGGACAAACAGATTACCGCGAAAGAGCAGCAGCAGTTTGCCGCCAAAGCTGACGGCAAAAGTGTGACGCAGGTGGTGAAAGATTTGCTGAACGCCTTCAATCCGGATGTGCTGGAGGAAATCGCAGACGCCGTCAGGAATAGTAATCACGGCGCTCCGTCCAATGAGATTGAAGCCGCTATTAAAACTGAAACTGAAAAATTGCAGAACGCTGCCGCCCGAGTCTTCACCGGCGAACTTAACGAATATATTGACAATGTACGCAAATGCCACGAACAGCGCATTGATTTGAGCAGTCCTGATGAAGTGATAAAAGCGGAGTGGCATCAGGACAACAAAGACAAAGCCAATGAACTGGTAAAAGATTTCGCCGAATGGATGACGCGGCATAAAGATGAATTGACCGCGTTGCAGATTTTTTACAACCAGCCGTTCCGCCGCCGCGAACTCACCTACGCCATGATTACCGAGGTGCTGGAGAAACTGAAATACGATAAACCCGCCTTGGCCCCGCAGCATGTGTGGCGCGCCTACGAGGCGTTGGAACAGTGCAGCGGTTCCCCGCGCAATGAACTTACCGCCATTGTCGCGCTCATCCGCAAAGTCAGCGGCTTGGATAAAACCCTGACCGCTTATGACAAAACCGTGGATAAAAATTTCCAGGAGTGGGTGTTTAAAAAACAGGCCGGTTCCACCAAGTTTGACGAAGAGCAGATGCAATGGCTGCGGATGATCAAAGATTATGTGACCAACAGTTTCCATATTGAGAAAGAAGATTTTGATTTAAACCCGTTCAACGCCCAGGGCGGTTTGAGCAGAATGTGGCAGTTGTTCGGCGGTCAAACGGATGCAATTATTAACGAATTAAACGAGGCGCTGGCGTCATAAAATGGCAAATTCATATCATCAAATTTATATTCAGTCTGTTTTTGCGGTAAAATGCAGAGATGCTGTAATTGATAAAGCCTGGCAGCCGACATTGCTTGGCTTAATCGGCAATTTAATAATTGTTACAGGATGTAAAACAATCATTGTAAACGGCGTGGAGGATCATGTCCATTGTCTTTTAGGATTAAAGCCAACGGTATCCATAGCGGAACTGATGAAATCAGTAAAAGCGAATTCATCAAGATATGTGAACGAGCATCGTTTAACAAAAGGCAAATTTGAATGGCAGGAAGGATATGGGGCGTTTTCATACAGCCAGTCGCAAGTGGATAGTGTTTATCAGTATATAGCCAATCAGGCTGAGCATCATAAGAAACAAACATTCAGGGAAGAGTATCTGGCGTTTTTGGAAAAGTTCAAGGTTTCGTATGATGATCGGTATATTTTCAAAGATTTGGTATAATGGCCTGGTATATATGATTCGAGCCTACGGCTCTCGAATGACGGGGGATCGTGGTGGATGGATTAAAATCCATCCCTACAAAATGGGGTCGAGCCGATGGCTCTGCGGGGGGATCAATGTGTTCCGTAGAAACGCCCCGGTTATAGGTGCAATGTGTTCCGTAGAAACGCCCCGGTTATAGGTTGAAATGTGTTCCGTAGGAACGCCCCGGTTATA
>CAIKZE010000380.1 GCA_903831825.1 uncultured Lentisphaeria bacterium
AGAAAATTGTAAAGGAAATTAAAGCCAAAAGTTGTAAGAAAAGAAATAAACATAACAACGAGGTGCAGTATGCAACATAATCTTTGGACTGCGGCGACCCTGCGCCGCTTTGGATTACGTCAGAAAACTGGATAACGACACCGTTTGCAGTTGTTGGCATCAATGAAGTTTTATGGATATGCCGCGATAAGATAAAGCGGCGCAGGGTCGCCGCAGTCCAAAGTCAGGCCGGAGCGCCTGACAAAGAACAAGTTTCTTACATCTCTCATCCGGCGCTCCCAGGTAAATGTCCCGCTTACCATAAAGTTGACTTAATAACGAATCGCAATCTTAAAGCTAGTAAAGATTGCGAATTTCGTCTTTGCCGGGATGGGCCGGATGAGGCTGGCGCTACCAAGGTAGCGACGGAACTCATACGGCACGTAGCCGGCATGGCGAAAACGCAACCGCTCCGCGGCAAGGCACTTTTGAGTTTATTTGGAAATGTCTCCGTCCCCCGATATCCATATCGAGCTTCCGTCGCCATTCCCAAATAATTCTCAAAATTGCTATTGTCTTTACTGGCTTTAAGATTGCGAATCGGTATAACACACGAATCTTGGGCAACTTTAGCCTGGTTTTTTTTAGCGTGTAACTATTTTATTGAGTTTCCTATGCTTGAATATTATGGTTCGCTGACGCTTAAAACAGCGAATAACGGAAGCAGTTTTATCCAGTTTCCCGCGTAATCCAAAACGAAGCAGAGGCTTTGCACTCCCAAGATTGCTTTGCAATCATAAACATCCGGCAAAAATATACAAATTTCTATACAATCGCTTTAATAATATTTATATGAAAATGTGCTGATTTCGGTGGAGACGCCTTTGCCGTCACAGGTGGTTTTTTCAAGCCGGTTGCCCTGGTTATCAAATTTCCAAATATACTTGCAGAGCACGTTTCCATTTGCATCATAATCCGTCTCTTCGAGCCGGTTGTTCTTGTCGTCATACTTCCAAAGACATTTACCGGTTAAATCACCTTTGGCGTTATAGCCCGCCTGCTCAACCCGATTGCCTTTGTCATCATATTTCCAAAGATATCTGCCGGTTAACTCTGCGTTGGCATTATAGTCGCTCTTTTCAGTCTCAACACCTTTGTCATCATATTTCCAGAGATATTTGGCTTTTAAGTCGCCTTTGGCGTTATAGCTTGCCAACTCAAGCATATTGCCCTTGTCGTCATACTTGCAAACATATTTGCTTATTAAATCCCCTTTGGCATTATGCACTGTCTGCTCAATCCGATTGCCTTTGTCATCATACTTGCAAAGACAGGCGCCGGTCAAATCCCCTTTTCCGTTATATCCGGTCCTTTCGATAAAATTGCCTTTGTCATCATACTTCCAAGTATATTTGCCGGTTAAATCATCATTGGCGTCATACGATATTCCTTCAAGCTTATTGCCCTTGTCATCGTATTTATCAACACTTTTCTTTTTTATTCCCCTGGCATCTTCAGCACCCATTTTCATGATAAAATAATCAATCTGCAACTTTTCCTTGACCTTGCCCTTTAACTCTTCTATTTCCCAGCCTGTTTTCTTCATTGCGGAAAATGCATTGGCAACCAGGAACAATAATAAAACGCCGATTAATGATTTTTTCATTTTAATGCCTCACTCCTCATACTGCCAGGGGTTATGATTTTCATAATAGTAATAATATTGCCCGGCAGGATTGGAGAATCAAGAGAAAAAGATGAAAAAGGTCCAGATGCTGACGGCATCAAACGTTTATCCCTGACAGTGAACAAAAAGCAGGAACATATTCTCGCACAAAGACACAAAGACACGGAGGTAATTAGAACTTAACCGGTTGCGCCGGGACTCTCCTGTCAGGCGCTCCGGCCTGACTTTGGACTGCGGCGCAATCATAAAACTAGGATAAAAATACAAATTCCTATACGGATCAAGTTTTACTTTTCTTTGTGCCTTTGCGTCTTTGTGAGAGATAATGCTTCAGCGTTCCCAAGTGGATTACCATTTGGCCGGGGTAATGCGATGCAACGCGGCGGAATATTGTTCACGGCCGGTTATTTCCCGCATTCGGGGGGTGACATAATGCTCCAGGCGGAATTGCTCATAGGAGATTTCATGGGATCTTACGTTTTTTTCGTAGATCATCTGATCGGAATAACCGTTGAGCAGGAATCTGATGTCCCTGAAAATGTCCGGATTGCGGGCGGCCTTGCGCAAGCTGGGAACAAGCGAAGTCATGCAATTGCCGGTGATCGTGTTGTAAAATTGCGGATGCAGCCGGAGCTGATTGCAGCGTTCGACCAAATCCAGCAAAAGAATTTTACACTGATCAGGAGTAATCCGCAGCGGATACATGTAAACCTGTTCTTTACGGAAATTGGTGCGCAGCATCAGCAGGTCGGCTTCCGTGCCGATGATATACAGACTGCCGTACTCTTTGAATAAACCGCCCAGCGCAGTCTGCTGCTGCCCCTGCTTCAATCTGGTTTCGGAGGATATTCCCAGCCATCTGCCGTCGCTGAAGCCGAAATCCAGAATGGTGTGGGCAACCGCGGTATTGTTATCCCAGTATGACAATACCAGCATTACCCTATCCAGTTTATTCAAATCATAATCGCCGGAAATATAATTGGCGTCATAATCGGTTTCACCGCGATAGTTGAAATCACGGATATTCTGAATCAGCAAGGCATTGTTTTTGACTTCGATCAGCGGCATTCTTGCCCACGGAGTCTGCCAGTCGGCATCGTTGGTCGGGGTAATCGCAAACCACCAGACAATGACCGGCAGCGGCAGCAAAGCGGCAATGATCGCGGGGAGGCGCTTGCGTTTCATCAACACGACAGAGACGGATAATGCGACAGCGACCAGCCAATATCCCCAGGCGCAGAATTGCGGGCAAAACGGCAAATGATAGAACACCACCAGGCCGCACCAGGCGCATAACAGCAGATACGCCGCAACGGCAGCGCCGCGGCATATTTTCCGGATGATGTGATGAAGTGCCGCCATGCTACTTGATTCTGCCTATTGTGCGCAGGTGGAGCAGCAGGATTTTGCGCACTTCCTCAATCGCGGAGGCATTGTCCTGCACACTGTGGCCGGATTCGACAATCAGCTCGCTTCTGGCGGAATTTAAATGAGAACTCGAATACGGCACAATGCCGTCCGTGCCGCCGGGAACACCGGCGGCGTCATTATTCCCGCAGATGGTAAAGTAAGGCACCGTTTTAGTAAAAGGCACATCGGCCAGCGCTTTCAACATTTTATTTTCCGGCGCCAGATTATCCAGGCCGGTATCAACCCGGACATCATCCGCCTCGTCAGCGCTCATCTCCGGATTCAGCACTCGGCGCAATCCGTAAACATGCTCTTTCAAGTAATTCGGCAGCGAGATCCACGATGACGCCCAGCGCACAACCGTCCATGTCGCCATATCCGCCCCCTGATGCGGCGTCGCCATAAACACAATTCCCTTCACAAAGTCAAGCTGTTCGAATACCAGCATATTCATCACAAATTGCTGCTGTTCCGGAGTGAGCTTTTTTTTAGCCATAACCGCGGCCGGCAAAAACTTATCCTTCAATTGAGCGCCGGTGTTCTGGATGGTGGTTTTAGCCAGCAGGCCGCCCATGCTGTGACTGACAATAAACATCTGGTTGAAGTTCGCCAACGCTTCCGGCGTGTTGAAGTCCGCTTTGGACTCCTGCAATGATTTACGCAGCAAATACGCGGAGTACAGCACGGGATTGCCGGTGCTGTAAGTAAACAGCCACATCTGATAATTATGGCGGATATCCGGATCATTCAACAGAATATTCACCATCTGCGCCCAGGTTCTCGGATTTGACATCAAGCCGTGAACGAAGACCAGCGGAATCTTATTTTTCTCCAGCCGGTCAATCGCGAACAGTCCGTAATTATCCGGCGTGTCGGCGCTGAACATGTAGGAAAAACCGTCAATCAGCGGCGGCCGGCGCAAATCGTAAGCCAGCGGCGTGGTAAAATCGAGGCTTAGCGGAATGGTCTTGTTTTCAACGCTCACCGTATCCGAGGACATTGTATTATATAACTCAACCCGTGCCGGAATGTTGCCATTTTCCGCATCGCCCATGCGCAAAAAGAACGTTGCCGACTGTGAGCGTCCGGGCATGACTTTAAACGGCGGCGGCATCGGCAGCGGGTTATCGAAACTGACAATCAGCGGCACGCCGATGCCCGGAGTGTAAGAATAAACGTAAAAACCTTCCGCGCTAAAACGGTAACATGACAGTACCTGAGTTGTTTTATCCACCGGACACGACAGTTCGTTCAACGGGGCGTCAAATCTCAGCGTCAACCCGGCAACCGCCGGCAAACTATAGGACGAATTGAACACCAGGCGTTTGTTATTTAAATATTCAACCAGCGTATCCAGGGCGCTGTTATAGTACCGGGCTACGATAAAAACATCCATCTCGTAGGGCATGGGTAAATCCGGGCGAATATTCTTGTTAAACAAATACTGATAGGCAAAATAGGCGGCGGCGGCATGAAAAGCGATTTTCCGGTCAGCGCCGCCGGCATTCGTTCCGGCGACATAGCATAATTCAGTAAGAATATTCAGATAACGCCGTTCATGAGAAATGCGGTAATCCTGATAAATGCAATAGACTGCCGATTCCGGGTCTTTATCATAAAGCTTGTTCATTTGACGCGCCAGCAGAAAATTACAGCAATCACTGCTGATCTCACTGCTCCTGAAGGTCATGCTGCCGTTTTGCTGGAACCATTCCTCGGACGTGGTGCCGGTAACACCGATACTGCGGCAGCCCGCGAATAAAACCATAACCGCCGACAAAACCGCAAACAATTTTATCATACGCATAGCTTGATCCTCTGAATTATATTCCATGACGAATACCGCACTGTTAATTTCGCACTCTGCCAAGAAAAATCAACCGGCGATCGCAATAACCATATTTTAATATCCGCTTTCATGTTCATATTCGCGTAGGGACCGCGGAACAAGATGCACGATAACAAGTTGGCTCTTATTTTCCGGTTGTTGCAATATTGACAAACTATTTTAGGGTGCTAGATTAACTGCCGGGTTGCTGCCAGTGGGCTGATCTGTCTTTTTTTATTGCACAAAAAAGCGGTTCAGTTTCAGCCCTTTTACTTTAGAATGCATACATTCATACTACGGATGGCTGTGTTTTTCTCTCGTATAATAAATTCTCCCACTTTTTTATTTTTCCAATGTTTACCTGTTAAATAAAGATGATATGACAATATAATGCTGTTCAAATAAAGGCAATCATAACGGTTAAAATGAATAATGTTTATATAATTTCAAGTATCACAATTTGCGGATAAGTGTAAAAACAAGGGGGAATAGCTATTTATGAATAAAAGGAAAAGACTGTTTCTAGTGGCCGGCTTGATTCTGGCAGCCGCCCAGTTCAACGCTGTTTATGCCGAGAAAGTGAAGAAACTGGAGCTTCTGCAGGACGACGCCCAGGAAACGTTCGTGTCCAGGGTGTATTCGCTGCAATATATCAGGGCCGTAGACATAACGCCGTTTGTCCAGGGCGCGGTCAAGCGCTACAACACCAACTCGGACGTCCAGAGGCTGAACTTCGTTGACGCCAACAAGCAGTTTCTGCTGGTCAGCACACCGCCGGCAATGCTGGCATATGTGGATGAGATGATTAAAAGCCTGGACCGGCCAGGCGGCGAACCCGACAAAGCCGGATCAGTGATTAACGCCACCGGAGTTTTTCGTTATGCATATCTGCCGAAGTACCGGTCCACCGACAGCATGGTAAACTCGATGAATGCCGGGATAAGAGACATCTGCGGTCTCGTTTACCGCGATCCTACCTCCAATCTGATCTACTGGAAAGACACCCCGGCGGCAGGTCAGGTTCTTCTGGCGTGGGCTAAGGCTTTTGACCGGCCGTCGCCGCAAGTTGAACTGGAGTTCAAGGTTTATGAAGTGAGAACCAGCGTGCTGGACGATATCGGACTGGATTATCTGGCCTGGAAAAACGGGCCGGGACTGAACATCTTTCAGGCCGGGCTTGAAACCGTGAGTTTTCAGACGGTCGAGAAATTTCTGTCCAACGCGAATCAGTTCTCCTCGTTTTCCTATGGCGGATTCTTTACCGCGCCGCAGTTCGACCTGAGTTTCATCCGGGTGCTGTCGCAAAGCGGACTGGCCAAAGTGTCCTCGGCCGGCAGTCTGACGGTGGTCAACAGCTACACCAAAATTTATAACGTCAGGATATCTCCGCAGTTGCAGAACGTCGAAAAAGACGTTAACGACAAAACCAGCGTAACCGGCAACGAAGATGCTGAATTCTCGCTAAGCGTAATCAGGCCGGTCATCTGCTTTAAAGCACATGCCGAAGTGGATCAGATCTACAAAGGGGATGCATTCGATCAGGTCACTTATGATAAAACATGCGGAACCATCCAGTTCGGCTATGTTTTGAACAGCAACAATGTTGTTGAGCGCAACAATCGCGGAACTGAACTTATGGAAAGCACGGCGGTCTCTTCGAATCTGACGTTTGAGCTTTGCGCCGAACAATTGCTGGGAAGTTTCAATCAGACGCAGAAGGTCGAACAGACCATCGGCATGCCGTTCCTGTCGGATATCCCGTATCTCAAATATCTGTTCAGCACGACGACGACGATTGATTCGGACACCAAAGTGTTCGTGACGGTAAAAGGCCGCCTGGTGCATCCCGAAGACGTTTACGCCAAATGGACCGGCAAGCTGCTTACCGAAGCTGATTTCCCGGCTATCCAGGCTTTTAAAGAAAATGGGAACTAAATTATGAACATCAAATATGTAATTTCCGCGGCGGCCGGTCTTTTAGTCGCAACTGTCGTAAACGTGTCCGGGCAGTCAGTCGTGCCTTCCGAGGCCGTCAAGTCGAACAATAACAACGCAACGCAACCTTACGGGCAGACGGCGATTCAGCCGCAAATCCGGTTGAATCTGGAAAACGATACCGACAAGGTACATTTTATCCGGAACAACACCGACCCATACGTCATAACCAAAGTCTATGAAGTAAAGAATACAGACATTTACGAACTGCGTCCGTTTGTCATTGCGGCGGTACGTTCGAAGAAGATTACCCAGGACAACACCTTCGTTGAGACCATCAGGTACAATAACGGAGCAAGTTTCCTGATCGTATCAGCGGAAGCCGACCGCTTCGGCAAGCAGGAAAACGGCCAGGGCATCGACGAAATCGTGAAGACGCTGGACCAGCCGAAACTCTTCAACTCCTCCGGCACCGCGCGTTATTTGTATTTTCCCAAATACCGCAACGCCAATGAGCTCAAGAATCTGTTAACCAACGTCGGCGCCACCACCACCTACAACCCGGTCACCACCGGCGTTCCGTTTTATAACATGGATTCATCCTGGGAATTGCAGCAGGGCAGAGACGTTATCACTGTTGAAGAAAGCCTGAACGCGCTGTTCCTGGCGACTCCGACCTGGAGCAAGAAAGTTATCGACAGCATGCTGCAATATTATGACCAGCCGATACTGCAAGCGGAAATCAAGTTCACTATTTATGAAATATATGCCGAAAACGACGGCAAATTAGGCGCGGATTTCCAGGACTGGAAAAACAATGACGGAATGGACCTGCTTTCCGTAGGCGGACGTTATCGCAGCAACTGGGCGTCCACCTTTGCCGGCGGCATCGACCAAAACGGTTCGAACAAAACACAGTTCTTCAACTTCAATCCCAAATGGAACTCGAAATATCTTGATTTCCTGGTGTCCAAGGGCAAAGCCAAGGTTAAGAATTCCAGCACCGTGCTGATAAAAAACAATGAGACGGCGATGCTAAGCGCCACCACCCGGGTCTTTTATGACCAGTACGTCCCCAACAGCGACAAAACGCTGGCGCAGTAT
Source organism: uncultured Lentisphaeria bacterium (assembly GCA_903831825.1). Lineage (GTDB taxonomy): Bacteria > Verrucomicrobiota > Lentisphaeria > Victivallales > Victivallaceae > CAIPAT01. Next base: position 7,944 of record CAIKZE010000380.1, read on the forward strand.
GTTACCGCGCCGGTCGGCAGCAGGGTTTTCGGGACCAAACCTGCCGCCCCGGCCGTCAACGATTACTATTTCAGCGCCAGCAATAATGATACTGCCATCAAGTTTGCAACTGCCGCAACCACGGCAACCAGCGTCAGCGCGGTTAAAATCACGGCGGGCGGAGTTACCAGATTCCAGCTTGCGTCAATCGGCGCGGACTTTTTCTCGCCCTCCGACCTCGGACTCCAGACCACGGCCGACACCTTTACGCTGTACAAGAATGTCGGCGCATTTAATCCGGTTACAGGCGCAACTGACCCGAACTGGGTTGCGCAGCCATATATCGATGATATTCTGGTTGCCAAAGGCCCGACGATCAACACCTTGCCCAGCAATGCGTTCGGATTCGTCATGACCGTGCAGCCGCAAATCTGTCAGGATGCGACCAACCTCACGGTAAGCATTGTCAACAGCAGTCTGATCGGCTGGAAGTCCAGCGGCGAGCCCCGCTTTGCCAACAGTGACACCATCAGCACAGAAATTATGATCGGCAACAAAGGCAATCGTTTTGTCATCGGCGGCATTAATAAAGAAACTGTCGTCCGCAGTGTCAGCGGGGTTCCTTTCCTGCGGGAACTGCCGGGACTGGGCTGGCTGTTCTCCACGGAATCCGAATCCACCAAGAAATCTCAACTGGTAGTTTCGGCCACATGCAACATCAAGGCGATTGACGCCATCCTGACCGAGGCCGCCGGCGACTCGATCAAAAAGATTGAAAAAGACACTGAAAATGCCGGTGAAAAAATAAAATGGGGCTATGACCAGTATCTGATCGACAGAAAATTGTAAGTTATACCGATTCGCAATCTTAAAGTAAGTAAAGACAAGGAATATGGGTTGATTGCGCGCTTGCCGCGCAATAACCCCTCTTGAACTGGGCCGTGGGATATGGGGATTGCTTTTTCTCGAGGTCTCTTAACAGGCTGAAGC
>CAIKZE010000381.1 GCA_903831825.1 uncultured Lentisphaeria bacterium
GCTTCAGCCTGTTAAGAGACCTCGAGAAAAAGCAATCCCCATATCCCACGGCCCAGTTCAAGAGGGGTTATTGCGCGGCAAGCGCGCAATCAACCCATATTCCTTGTCTTTACTTACTTTAAGATTGCGAATCGGTATAACCAGTTTTCAGGTTTTTTCCAATGCATCCTTGATGGTTGACTCAATTATTCCATTGGAAACAAGAAAAGGCTTCTCGGTGATTTCCAACACGCAATCGTTGCCGCTTACCACATAATGGCCTTTAACCGTACCCATAAAAGTTTTAATAACGATACAGCCGCTATTGGTGTCGCCGCTGAAATCGCCGCCTTCCTGTTCTATCCACTCCCGGATTTTGCTGACCAGGCTTTCCGCGTCCTGTTTGATCGAAACATTCATTTTAAATGACATGGCTGTCTCCAGTTATTTTACTGAGTTTAATTTCTTTTGAATTTTTTCATTGAACTCTTGATTCACGGACTGTTCAAGCGCGCGGTTCCAGTATTGGATCGCTTCCGCTTTCTTGCCGAGTTTTAAATACGTTTCTCCAAGGTGGTCAAGGATGTTCGCATCTTCGGAATTAAATTTCTCCGCCTCTGTCAGCCGCCCCAGCGCTTCCGCATAACGGCCTTTTTTGAACAGTACCCAGCCGAGCGTGTCAATAAATGCTCCGTTCTTCGGCTCCAGGCTGACGGCTTTTCCCGCCCAAACCAGCGCTTTGTCCAGTTCTTTGCCCTGTTCCGCCCAAAGGTAAGCCAGGTTATTCATGGCCCCCGGACATTCTTGATTGGCCGCCCGCTTGTACCACTTGACGGCGCTGGCGGAGTCCGCGTCGGAATTTTTAGCGTAATAAAGATCGCCCAGCGCTAATTGAGCGGTCGGCAATCCCTGTTCCGCTGCTTTTTCAAGCCATACCGTCGCCGCAGCTTGATTGCCGTCATTAATGAAGCTCAGTCCGTAGAAAAGTTGTCCGAGACTGTCGCCTTTTTCCGCGGACGCTTTATAATAAGACAAGGCTTTCGGTTTGTCTTTTTCCACGCCATGCCCGCCGTGGTAATGAATATAACCGCAATACGCCATGGCTTCGGCCGATCCCTTGGCGGAAGCCGCCTCAAACCATTTCAACGCCTCCGCATAATTGATTTCAACATCTTTATCTTCAACTAAAAATATTCTGCCGAGTTTAATCATTGCGTCCGTATCGCCGGCAAACGCTTTTTCCTGAAGAACTATTATCGGATTTTCACTGTCTTTCTGCTGCGGTTTACTGGAGGGACCGCAACCGGCGGCGGCAAACAGCAGGACGGCGGCGCATAAACCTGAAGCCGCCGATTTAAACAATTTTAGCTTTTTTTGAATCTTCATTTTTCCTTCATTCAGTTTTACGTGTAAAATTAAAACCAGAGAACGCCTTAAACGATAGCGCAATTTTCGCAAAATGTAAACTAAAATCCCGGTTTACCCAGCAAAAAAGAATGAAACTAAAATTTAAAAATTGAAGAAGTCCAACAGCCGTCGTGTCACCAGTTGCTCGATGAATAGTCACCGGCGCGAGGCGCTTTCCTTATTTTTCGATTGTAACGGGGGATATGGCTGGCCAA
>CAIKZE010000382.1 GCA_903831825.1 uncultured Lentisphaeria bacterium
TCAAAGAGTATATTTTGTCATTGTAAACGAACCCTAATAAAGGATGCGGACAATGGCAAATTACGTTGGAGTGGCAATGGAAAACTCAATCATTACGTTGAAGCGTCAAGGCTGGTCGAATCGTCGTATAGCCTTGCAACTTAGCATAAACCGGAAGACCGTGGACGCTTATGTCAAGCGTCATTTACGAGTTGAAAACGGGCCAAACCCGCTCTCCGGCTCTATTATTGAAAACGGGCCAAACCCGCCCGCCGGGAATAGTGGTCCGCCAAGCCTCTGTCAAAGCTATCAATCCCGAATCAAAGAAATGCTGGAACTGGAGTTGTCGGTCAAGCGCATTTACCAGGATTTGAGCAGCGAATATGGTTTTTCAGGCAGTTACGATTCCGTCAAGCGCTTCATCCGCCGCCAGCAATCCAGCCATATCTATCCAGTGCGCCGCCTCGAAAAATTTCCAGGCGAAGAAGCCCAGATTGATTTTGGCAGCGGGGCTCCGGTTCTTGGGGAAGATGGAGTAAGGCGCAAGACCTGGGTATTCCGGATTGTTTTGAGCTATTCCCGCAAGGCCTACAGCGAAGCGGTATACCATCAGGATACGGAGAATTTCATCCGGGTGCTGGAAAACAGTTTCCGTTATTTTGGCGGTGTGGCTCTGACGTGCGTGCCGGATAATCTGAAAGCTGCGGTCACCAAACCTGACTTTTACGATCCTGAAATTGTGCCTAAACTGCGGGAGTTTTGTGCTTATTACGATACGGTTATGATGCCGGCAAAACCATATCGCCCGGACCATAAGGGCAAGGTGGAAAGCTCGGTGAAGTACGTCAAATCCAATGCGCTGAAAGGCCGGGTGTTTTCCAGCCTGGCGGAACAGAACAACTTCCTGCTGGACTGGGAGCGGCAGGTTGCCGACCAGCGCATTCACGGCACGACCAAGGAGCAAGTCAAAAGCCGTTTTGCTTATGAACGCACGTTTCTGCAACCGCTGCCGGATACGCTTTTCCCATGCTTTGAAGAAGGCATCCGCAAGGTGCACCGTGACGGCCATGTTGAGATTGCCGGCGCGTATTATTCGGCCCCGTGGGAGTTCTGCCGCCGGGAAGTATGGGTGCGTTTTGATCTCAGAACTGTGCGTATTTTCGACAACAACATGAAACAGGTCGCTATTCATGCCCGTGTCGAAAAAGGCCGTTTTTGCACTGACGGCCAGCATATTCCGGCTGCCAAAATTGCAGCCATCGAAAAAGGACCAGATTACTTGATGCGCAAAATCGCCAAGGTCGGGCCCAATACCGAAGCATGGGCAAGAACCATGCTGAAGAACCGCCCGATTGAAGGCTTGCGGGTATTGCACGGCTTATACTCGATGACCGGGAAATATCCATCCGCCGAACTGGAAAGCGGCTGCATGGACGCTCTGCATATGGAACAGTTCCGGCTCCGTGAACTCCGTTCAATGATCGGACGGAAAACGCATCAGCCGGAATTCGTGTTTATGACCGAACACCCGTTGATCAGGCCGATCAACGCTTACCAGAATATTGTCGCCGACGTTATTAACAACTATTACAATGAGGTACAACAATGAAGGAAATTCTTGAACTGAACCTGAAAAAATTGCGGCTCTCCGGAATGATGGAAACCATTGACGTCAGATTGCAGGAAGCCCGCGCCTGTCAGCTTGATCACGCGGACTTTCTGGAATTGATCTTGCAGGATGAACTTGCAGTCCGCCAGAACCGCACTATCGCCAGAGGAATCAAAACAGCGGCATTTACCGTGCCGAAAACCCTTGACCAGTTCGAGTGGAATTTCAACCCGGAGATCAATCGAAAACAGTTCTATGAACTCGCCACCGGAGAATTCATCAAACAGGCAAGAGATGTTTTACTGATCGGACCGCCGGGGACTGGCAAAACCCATTTGGCAACTGCGCTCGGATATCAGGCGATCAAAATGAATTTTACGGTCTTCTATTGTTCTATCTTCGACTTGGTCAGAGACTTACTGCAAGACGAAAATCTGGCAGGAAGCTCAAAAAATGACCGGAAATACCTGAAGCCGGATCTTTTGATCATTGATGACATGGGTATAAAGCAGTTGCCGAAAAGCTCCGGAGAATATCTCTTTGAAGTGATTATGCGCCGCCATGAACTGCGCTCGACGATTATGACCAGCAACCGCCCCATCGAGGAATGGGGAAAACTGATCGGGGATGTTCCGACGGCCGGAGCAATTCTTGACAGATTCCTGCAACATGCCGAAATCATACCATTTAAAGGCAAAAGTTATCGTTTAAAAGAAAGAGTTAAAACAAACAGCGATTTGAAAAATAATTTATCGGAAGTTAATTAAAATAGTGGCCCGTTTTGACCCGCCCCGGAGTGGCCCATTTTAACCCGCCCCGTGACA
>CAIKZE010000383.1 GCA_903831825.1 uncultured Lentisphaeria bacterium
TCCAGAATGTCCGGGACTGGTGTCTCCCGCGACTGCGGGATGCGGAGCTGGTGTCCAGAATGTCCGGGACGGGAGTCCAGAATGTCCGGGACTGGTGTCTCCCGCGACTGCGGGATGCGGAGCTGGTGTCCAGAATGTCCGAGACGGGGGTCCAAAATGTGCGGAGCCGGGGGGTCCAGAATGTGCGGTAGACGTGTCCAGAATGTTTGAGTCGTCTGACCTGTCTGACCTGTCCGACCTGTCCGACTTGTCCGTCTCGGACGGAGGTGTCTCCCGCGAATGCGGGAAGCATGGAGATGTGTCCAAAATGTCCGGACGGGAGGTGCCGGATATGGTTTTATTAAAAACCGGTTTACTCTTATTGGCGCTATTGATTTTTTAGCTGGCGGAATTATCTTTAATTGTTAAATTGCTGATTTAATAAATATAACGTATGAGAATGGGCAGAAGCGTGACGGCAAAAAATATGAAACAGACTAGTCGAAAAGATGTTGCAAAAGCGGCAGGCGTAAGCCTGACGACCGTAACCCATGCCTTGAATCTGAAGCCGGGAACCCGCGTCAACAGCGAAACCCGCGAGAAAGTCACCCGGATTGCAAATGAACTTAATTACCGTCCAAGCTTTGTCGGCCGGGCTTTGGTTACCGGAAAAAGCTTCAATGTCGGCCTGCTGCAACCCGGTTACGAAGCCATGTTCAGCGACTTTTACCGACACATGACTTACGGGATGGTTGAGTCGATGGGCAAAGACGATTACAACCTGTTGCTGGTATTCCGGGACGAGCAGAAGAATTATCTCCGGACCATCAGACAGGGACGGGTTGACGGAATGGTCGTGCTGCAAAGCGATTTTGGCGACAGCCATATTGAAAATGTAATTAAAACAAATATTCCGACGGTGGTGCTGAACCGCACCTTAAATTTGCCGGAAAATGAGTTCGTCGGCTGTGTGGCGTCCGACCACGCCTTGCTGATCGAGGAAGTATTCAAAGTATTCCTGCGGAAAGGCTGTAAAAATATTGCCGCGTTCAATGACCAGCGGTGCTGCGATCCCAATTTCCGGTTATTCGAAGCGTTCACGCACATCTCCGAAGGCCTGATCAAAAACGGCATCACCGCAACGACGGTTGTTCCGTCAAAAGAAAATTTTACCGTTCAGATTGATAATCTGTTCGGGTCCGGGCAGCGCTGGGACGGAATATATGTGGACGGCGAGGAATTTATGCTGCCCCTGATCAGGAGCGCGGCGAAATTTGACTTGAAACCGGGCCGGGATTTTGAACTCATTCTTTCTTCTGTGACAAACTTGAAGCAGAAGGACTTTGATTTTCCGGTAACCATTTATTTGCAGCAGCCGGAAGTGATGGGCGCGGAAGCGTGGAAAATGCTTAAATCGTTTATTAACAAGGAAAATACGGCAAGATTTATAAAAGTGCCGTATAAAAAAATGATATAATCCGTTAAGAAATAAAGGAAAGAATACAAGATGTCAACCATGAAAATCGGTATGATCGGGCTGGATACTTCGCATTGTCCGGCGTTCGTCAAATTGCTCAACGACCCCGCCAATGAGTTTCATATTGCCGGCGCGAAAGTAGTAAAGGCATTTCCGGGCGGCAGCAAAGAGTTTTCTTTGAGTCACGGCCGGGTCGGACAGTTTACCGAAGAACTTAAGGCGCTCGGCGTCCAAATTTGTGATTCCTTGGAGGAAACCGCCCAAGATATGGATGCGTTTTTCCTGGAAAGCGTGGACGGACGGCAGCATCTTGAACAGTTTAAAGTCCTGGCGAAGTTCGGCAAGCCGGTTTTTATTGACAAGCCGCTGGCCTGTTCTTTTGAAGACGCCAAAGCAATCGCTGAGATCTCCAGGGCAAAAAATACCCCTGTGGTAACTGCGTCGGCAATCCGCTTTGCCAAGGGAATCGGCGACTTGCTTGAGGACGGCGAAATTGTCCAGTCCTGTGAAGCGTTCGGCCCGATGGCTCTGCTGCCCGACTACCGCGATTACTTCTGGTACGGAATCCATTCCGCCGAAGTGCTTTACGCGATGATGGGCAAAGGCTGCAAGACGGTTCAGACGTTCAATACCAACAAGCTTGACGTAATCGTCGGCCTGTGGGAAGACGGCAGAATCGGCACGCTGCGAGGCAACCGCACCGGAGCGAACAATTTCGGCTGCGTCGTTACCACGGATAAAGTCGCCAAGGCCGGCTTTGCTTCCGGCGATATTCCTTATTATGCGCTGATGCTCAAGAAAGTTGTTCCGTTTTTCCAGACCGGCAAATCACCGGTCTGCATGGAAGAGAGCCTGGAGGTAATTGCATTCCTCGAAGCCGCGAGCCGGAGTCTGGCGAACGGCGGCAAACCCGTCAATATTATGAAGTAAGTGTCTTGAAAGCTCCGGCATTGCGTCGGAGCTTTTCATTTAGCGGCAGATCAGGCCGGCATTCTCGCATTGTTCCAGCGTATGGTGCTCGGCAACGGCTTTTTCCAGTTTCGGCGCCAGGGAGACGTCTCCCAGCAGTATTCCGCCGACAAGCGCGTTGTGGTTGAAGAACAGTTTCCTGTAAATATTTTTCAGGTCGTCTTTTGCGCAGACTTCTTGAAACTGTCCGTCATTCCGGCCGATATCCCCGACCGAGAACAGTCTGGCGCCGAACGCGTTCAGCCTGGCGCCGTACATGTTGTGATCGAAGGCCGGCGAATCCCCGGCAATGTTTGCTCCGGCGACCATGCCCTGTTCTTTGGACGGTTGCCATAAGCCGTGACAGCAGTTGTTGAATGAGGCGCAGTCCCCGGCGGCGTAAATATCCTGATCGGAGGTTCGCATATGCTCGTTGACGACAATCGCCCGCCCGACTTCAAGCCCCGCCGCCGCCGCGGCTTCAGTATTGCACTTCATCCCGGCGCAAATGATAACCAGTTCGCATGGAATGTTTTGCCCGTTTTTAGTCAATATGCCTTCGACTTTGTCCTTGCCGCAGATATTGGAAACAACCACTCCGTAATGGGTTTTGACCTTGGGGTTTAAATTTATCTGCTTGAGCAATATTGCCGCGCCTTCCTCGTCAAGCTGGCGGGGCAGAATGGTCGGGCAGACTTCCAGCACCGTCACGTTCACATCGAGTTTGCTGAGGTTGTCCGCGATTTCCAGCCCGAGCAGCCCTCCCCCGATGACCGAGATATTTTTCACCCCGTTTTTAATATGCTCATGTAAAATATCGAGATGGGCTTTTTCTTGAAGAGTAATGACTTGCGGCAGTCCGGCACCCTCAATCGGGGGAATGAAACCGCGGCCCCCGGTCGCAATCAGCAGTTTATCATATCCGGCAGCGCTTCCGTCATTTAAAATGACAGTTTTGTTCTGCCGGTTGATACCAACGACCTCAATTCCCAGATGCAATTGGAATTGTTTCTCCCGGTAATACGGTTCCGGATGGAGGAAGAATTGCTCGTCGGTTATGGCCTGAGAGATCATCCGGGTAAGCGCCGGACGGCGGTACGGCAATACTTTCTCTCTGGAGAAAAGATGTATTTCAGCGTCCCGGCTGCAGGTACGGATTGCTTCAGCAGCTTCCAGGGCGGCAATTCCTGCTCCGATCATTACTACTTTCATAACATACCTTTTTTTGTATAGACTATAATAATCACTTTAACCGGTTTTTCAATCGCGGCTCCTTTAAATATCTGAAGTCCGGAACTAAATTACCTGCCTAATTAAGGATATTATGGAAAAGATATATTTCTTTAAAGACTATCTGCTGAAACATTACGGACGGCAAATGCACCGGATTCCGATAGACTTGCCGTTAAGCTGCCCGAACCGGGAAAAAAATTCCGGGGCCGGGTGCATTTATTGCGCGGACGACGGCAATCGCGCCCGCCACTTGCGGCATAACCTTTCACTGCCGGACCAGGTTGCGCGGGGAATCGAATATGTCAAAACCCGTTATTATGGCGGGCCGCCGTATATTGCATATTTTCAGTCATTTACGAATACCAACGCACCGGTGGAAGTTCTCCGCAATTACTATTCGGAAGTGCTTAGTCTGGCGGATTTCAAGCTGATGATCGTTTCAACCCGCCCGGATTGTCTGGGCGATGAGATTCTTGACTTGCTCTGTGAATTCAAGCGGCAATGCGATGTCTGGGTGGAAGTGGGGGTTCAGACCTCCAATGAAAAGACACTCCGGCTGATCCGCCGCGGACATAGTTTTGAAGATGTCAAAACTGCGGTCATGCGGCTTGCTGAACGCGGAATCAAAAGCGCCGCGCATGTGATTATCGGCTTGCCCGGCGAAGCCCAGGAGGATTTCCGCCAAACCGCGCTGGATATTGCGGCGCTGCCGTTTTCCGCGGTAAAACTCCATAACCTGCTGGTATTGAAGAATACGCCGCTGGCCAAAATGTATGCCGATCCTGCTTCCGTGCCGCAGATAAAAATCATGAACGAATATGAATACGCCGCCGCCGCCGCTGATTTTTTGCGGCGGCTGCCGGACGACTGGGCGGTTATGCGGGTTACCGCCGATGCTGACGAAAAGGATGTCATTGCCCCGAAATGGTGGATGAAAAAGGGACAGTTCATTGATTATCTCTGCAAATACATGGAGCATGGAGGAAATTTGCTGGGTGAAATTCCGGGCACGGAAACAGGGGACGGTTCGCTGACATTGTATCATCCCGAATACCGGCAGCATTTTCATACTCTGGCCGGCGCGGTTTCTGAAGCCAGACATAAATTTATCATGCCGTCAAAACTCTATGCGAGACTTCTTGCGCGGCAAGAAGTTAAAGTGCTGGATATCGGGTTCGGGCTGGGTTACAACGTCTTTGAGGCCGTCAAAACCGCGCAGGGCGCGGCCGCCGGCAAGTTGTCCGTCATCTCTCTGGAGAAGGATATCCGCACCTTGCGGGCGGCGACCAGGCTTTTTGCGGAGGATTCGCTCGAACTGCGGATTCTGAATGCATTGTTAAGTTCCGGCGTTTTCAAGAATGACTTCGCGGAAGTTACACTGCTTGACGGTGACGCCAGGCATTCCGTCAAATCGCTGAAACCGGGTTTTGACTGCATCTATCTTGACGGCTTTTCGCCGGACATCAATCCTGAGCTCTGGACGCTGGACTTTATCCGGGAATTGCGGAGGCTGCTTAATCAGGCCGGCGTCATCGTCACTTACTCCAGCGCTTATCCGGTCCGCGGGGCGATGTTGAAATGCGGATTGGCGGTCGGCGAGACGGATGCATTCGGGCGCCGGCGCGGCGGCACCGCCGCCGGGGCAGACCCGTCAGTGATCGAAAAGCTTGTGGATGAGAAAGATATGAATATTATCCTGAAATCTACCGCGGGTACGCCATACCGCGACCCCGGGCTTGATAATACGGCTCCATGGATTCTGGAACATCATAAACGCGTCATTGCCAGATTACGTTCCCGGGGCATTCCTAAATGGTTTAAATGATACCGAGTTGGTATCAACTGCTATTTCACCGGGCCGGTTGGCGGCGGATTCACTTTATTTACGAGTGCCGGTTTAACCCATTTATCAAAAAGGCTCCTTGCCCTTTCGGTGTCTCCTGACTTGTTTACCGTCTTGATCATGAAAACTTCAAGTCCTTCCGTCGGAATCTTCTGTTCTCTGAGATTGTCTATGTAATCTTCGGCCGCGGCATATCTTTCGCTTTGAATCAGCACCGCGGCGGTGCTGCGGCGTTCACTGGCCGGACGCAATTTATCGGAATTTTGCCAGGTCGGGATAAAAACGATTGCGCCGATCAGCAGGGCGGTTCCCGCGCGGATATAATTTTTGCATTCGAAGTTGCTGACGATAAACGCAATGCCGGTGCCGGCCAATACGCATAACAGCGGAACCGTGGGAATGCGGAAACGGTAGAACATCTCGAAGAAGACCATCGAACACACGTAGCCGACGATCAGCAATGTCACCAGGATCACGCCTCTGTTGCGGAATTTATATGCCAGCGCCGTCACGGCCAGCGCGATCAGCAGATTGAACGGGATCAGGAAAATTTTGAAAAAGTCTATTATCTCGCGATGCGAATACACTGACAGACTGTTGGCTATTTCATAGGAAGAAACATATTTCACCAGTTGAGCGGGAATGTTTTTGAGGATTGATTCCGCCGCGACGGAAGCGCTTTTGGCGGCTTCCTCTCCGTGATATGCGCCGATAACATTATTCATATGACCGGGGATAATCGCAAAATGATCAAATTTGATATAATTATAGAATAAAACCGGCATCACGATCAGCGCCATTGCCGCCACATATCCGACCGCATATCTTAATTTGAAGTATTTCCTGACATCCTTCAGCAGCAGCAGCGCGACCGGCACAAATACGACCGGGATGAAATTCTCGCGGCCCAGAATGCATAACCCGGCCAGCAGTCCGGCCAGCATATATTCGCGGGTACATTTGCGGTAAAACGCCGAAATCAGAAAATAAGTCATGACGATGAAACAAAGCGCCAGCGGAGCTTCCCGCAGGAAGTCCAGCGAAACCAGAAGCGCCGGGCCGTAAAAACAGTACAGAACCGCCGCCGCCTGGGCGGCCGGACGACCGGTGCGCAGTTTGATGCCGATCCGGTAGATGATGACCGGGATCAGCGCGCACAAAAGCGCCTGCAACGCGCGCATCACGACCAGATTCCCCTGACTGATAACCTCCAATACGAACAGAAAAAGGGTATAGACCGGTGAATACATATACCCCTGGCCCGGCATTTTCCCCTGATAGATATCAACCGCGGCCCGCAGCATTGACAACTGGTCGGTGCCCTCCATCGGCCTTGGCAGCAGGCCTTCACTCCGGGCGGCATACAGCAGATATAAGGAGCAGAAAACACAAAAAAGATAAATCAGAATGCTGAAATTCCGGTTTAAAAAATAAAGGCCTTTACTGTTCATCCATCGAACCTTTTGTTATTACCTGAACATCCGGCATTTACCTGCCGTAGATTTCAAGCCGTTAATATAGCATCCCCGTCCCGGTTGTCCAATTCCGCCGACCGGAAAAACAGCATTCCGGACATTCCGGACATTTGAACAGCCAGAAGTCAGTACCCGCCGCGCATCCCGCATTCGCGGGAGACTCCTCCGTCCGAGACGGACTAGTCGGACAGATCGGACTAGTCGGACAGGTCGGACATTCTGGACACGGTCTATGCTCATTCTGGACACCCTGTTCCGGTGTGGTGCCCTCTTTCTGAGAGGGACGATTTAGACCCCCGTCCGAGACGGACGGCACTACAATAAACCCATTCTGGACACCCTGTTCCGGTGTAGCGCCCTCTCTCTGAGAGGGACGATTTAGACCCACCGTCCGAGACGGACGGCACTACAATAAACCCATTCTGGACACATTTCCGAGACTCTGGAGGCCTGTTGAGCAGAGGCTTTATCGGATTTTCCGGCAATATTCCCATTATTCCCATTATTCCCATTATTCCCATTATTCCCATTATTCCCATTATTCCCATCGGCATTTGCCGATAGCGTCGCACATTTCCGAGACTTTGGAGTCCCGTTGAGCATAGACTGTTTCGCCCATGCGGCTACCAAACCCGGATGCAACGGGCGGGCAACCGCCCGACTCCGAGACTCTGGAGACCGGTTGAGCAAAATCCTTTTTACCACAGAGGCACAGAGACACAGAGAAATCAATTTCTCCATTTTGGACAGCATTTCCGAGAGTCTGAAGACCGCTTTGAGGCTATTGTTGTTTTGTTTCCCCATTTTCAATTTTCCCTTTCCCGCGTTTCAATTCTCAATTCTCAATTTTCAATTTTCAATTTTCAATTTTCAATTTTCAATTTTCAATTTTCAATTTTCAATTTTCAATTTTCAATTTTCAATTTTCAATTTTCAATTTTCAATTTCTGTCCCCACTCCGAGACTTTAGACAGTCATTGAACAGAACCGTTTTTAAACGCGGAGAA
>CAIKZE010000384.1 GCA_903831825.1 uncultured Lentisphaeria bacterium
GTTGCCAGCTTTCCCGTCCCGCAACTTTATCCTCACGCGTTAGCCAGTGGCTAGTGATTAGGCTACATACCTGAAATGGACAATTGGTATGGACGAAACATTTCATTCGTCTAGTTTAGTGATACCTTACCTGGACACACGTTCGATGAGCGTAAAATTCTTCGTTTTCATTTGTCACCTTTTAGTTAATATTGCTAATTAATCTCTATTTTATGCGGCACACCCCACATGTGCTGCGTTGTACCAGTTTCGGTTCAACCCAAATCTGCGGTTCGTAAATCTTTTTGCCATCCATCAGCCGGCGTAAAATAGTCAGAGAATTGCTGACCATCGCTTCAAGGTCGCGCTCAATACAAGTGACTGCCGGATAAATCCTTTCCGCTTCCCAGCCGGCGCCGCCGCCGATAATACTGATATCTTCCGGAATTCTAAGCCCGGCCTCAGTTATCGCATGAATCGCGGCATAAACCAGCCGCATGTCATTGCAAATCATAGCAGTGGGACGCTTTTTGCGGCGCAGCAGTTGCCGGGTGTATTCCACTCCGTCCTGAACGGAGTCAAGATCACCCCGTAACGCAAACTCATGGACCAGTCTGCCGCCATCCGTATCAAGCAGCAGTTCTTTAACTGCCTGTTCAAAACCTTCAAACGCCAGCCTATGGCATCCGTACTCTCGCGGCCCGCCCAGATAAGCTATCCGCCGGTGGCCGCGCGCAGCCAGGTACTGCGCCGCGTTTAAAATCCCTTCATTGGTCCTTGACCATACGGAATAAGTATATGGTTCATCAATCGCCACCATCGGGAAATTCCTGATTTCAACCCACTCCCGCAGGCTCTCCAATATAGCTCCGGCGTGAATCATGCCCCCCGCGAAGCCGCCGTAAAGAAAATACGGTATATGATTCGAACTATCTTGCGGCTCCGGATCCATAAACTCAATATGAGTCTTTATATTTTCCCGGTCGCATTCCTGGATGAAATCAATCAGCAAGCCATGAAAAAAACCGGACCCGGGGATAGCATTAGGGTATTCGCAAATCACCATGCCGATATCGGAAGGGTGTTTGCCCTTAAGCAGTTTTGCCGCCACGTTCGGATAATAATTCATATCCTGCGCGATCTCAGAAACCTTTTTGCGCACATCGTCGCTGATCCGCCCGGTACCGTTCAATGCAGCCGAAACCGTGGCTATTCCAACCCCGGAGCGCTCCGCAATATCTTTAAGTTTAACTTTATACATCGACTATATCCTTAAAATAAGTGCAATAACGATTGCAATAACGTACTCTCATGTGTATGATTATAAGTCATTTGATAACTTTTGTCAATACCCAAAGACCTTTCTGCAGCAATAAAGAATGAAACTAAATTTTAAAAATTAACGAAGCCCAACAGCCATCGAGTCGCTCATGTTATTATTTTAGAGGACTTTTCCATTTTCATGTCCGGGTCCTTTCGGTTATTTTCTTTGATAGTTGAATGCCTGTGTGAAATTTTTTTTGAAATGCTCCCGGCGAAGAACCGCACTGTCTCCGGAAAAAGTGACAAAAGGTCAACACATCCGGAAACCCCATATATGACGCCACTTCACTGGCGTTCATATGCGTGAACTCCAGATAATGGCAGGCGATGCGGCTTCTTTCGCGGTCGATGAATTGCTTGGCGCCCTGTCCGGTTTCCTTTTTGATGAGAACCGAGAAATGCCCGGGCGAATAAGAAAAATGCCCCGCCGCTTCCTCCAGCGAAAACGGGCGGCCGTTATTTTCAATCAGCAGCTGCCGCAATTGCCCTGCCAGTGTCAACTGGTTGTTACGGTTGCGATAGTAACGGACCAGCATTGCCTGCAGCAACGGCTCCAAAATGGTCACATAGTTATCTTCGCCGGTTACCGGGACGTCCCGGAATTCTCCTGATTTTTGCTCGGGAAAAAGTTCGCGGACCAGCGTTTGAATGATGCTGATATGCGCCCGGGTTTCCCGGCTCTCCGCCAGATACAGCGCTTCAAAATTACCGATCTCAAGTGCGCGCATATGAAATTTAAAAGAAAAGCAGCCGAACTCCCCGGCCGGATAGATGATCTTGTGGCGGCATTGCGGCGGAATAATCAAAATATTCCACGGCTTGACATGGTATTTTTTGTTTTCGCAATAAAAAAAGGCTTCTCCGGTATCGGCAAGATTCATCTGCCAATAGTGATGCATGTGCTGCTCCAACAGTTTCGGCCCACGGGTGATGGTGTAATCCCAAAACTGAAGTGAAGCGGTAAAGTCGGATAATAACTGAGGCATATTACAGCACCCCCTTTCTGATGATAAGATTGGCGAATCGGCGGCGCTCGCCGGTTACTACGCAGACGCGAACCCGCCCGGCCCGGGTATAAAACTCCTCCCCGGGCAGAAACTCCATACTTGGAACATCACAATTGGATTGATTGATGATGTCAAGATAAAGTTTCGCAAGTTCCCGGTTGTCGCACCCTTTGGAACTCGCCGGCATATAAAGCGGTTGCGTTTTGTAGTCCAAAGTCCACAACGGCATCACCGCCGCCAACAGCGCGGGGATATCCGCTCCGGGCAGCTGAATTACTTTGCTGCAAAACTTCCCGGCGGGAAAATTAGCGTCGGCCAACAATAACTCCTCGCCATGTCCCATTTCAGAGAGCAGCATCAGAAGTTCCGGTGCAATCAGAGGTGAAATTCCTTTGAGCATATCTTTCACCATTCGGCTACAACGCCGTCCCCGGTGCGCCACAGCGGATTCTTCCAGTCGTGTCCGACCCGCGCCGCTTCGCGCACTTTTTCTTCGTTGATGGTGATCCCCAATCCCGGCAGATTATTGCGGTAAACAAACCCGTCGCGATATTCAAAGACGCTGCGATCATTCAGATAATCCAGCAAATCGGCCCCCTGATTGTAATGAATACCGAGGCTCTGCTCCTGAATCACCGCATTGGGAGTGCCGTAATCCAGTTGCAAACTCGCCGCCAGCGCAATCGGCCCCAGCGGGCAATGAGGGGCGACGGCGACGTCATAACACTCCGCCATGGCCGCAATCTTTTTTACTTCGAGAATGCCGCCGGCATGACATAAATCCGGCTGGATGATATCCACCGCGCCACTCTGCAAAATCTCTTTAAATCCCCAGCGGGTATAATTACGCTCGCCGGTGGCAATGGGGGTCACCGTGTGACGGCGCAACTCTTTGAGGACGTCCAGATTCTCAATCAGTACCGGTTCTTCGATAAACAGCAATCGAAAGCATTCGAGTTCTTTCATCAGAATCCGCGCCATCGCCTGATGCACCCGTCCGTGAAAATCGACGGCAATATCAAATTTGGGGCCGAGCGCATCGCGAATCGCACCAACGCGCGACACCGCGGCATCCAGTTTTTCATAAGAGTCGAGGTAATCCAACTCCTCCGTTCCATTCAGCTTGATAGCGCTGTAGCCTTGAGCCGCCTTCTCTTTTGCCGCCGCCACCACATCCGCGGGCCGATCGCCGCCGATCCAGGAGTAAACCCGGATGCGCTCCCGCACCGGGCCGCCCAGAAGATCGTAAACGGGGACCCCAAGTGATTTGCCTTTAATATCCCAGAGCGCCTGCTCTATTCCCGACATGGCGCTGGAGAGAATCGGACCGCCCCGGTAAAATCCGCCCCGGTAAAGGATTTGCCAGATATCTTCGATATGTCCGGCATCCAGATTTAACAGCAACCCTTCCGCCTCCCGCACGGCGGCAGCGACCGTCTCCGCACGGCCTTCGACAACCGGTTCCCCCCAACCTTCCAGGCCGTCATCGGTGGTGATTTTCAGAAACAGCCACCGGGGCGGAACTTTAAACAATTCGAATTTGGCAATTTTCATTTTTAAGTCCTGTTGTTTTCAATACTTTCGTAATAATCCAAAGAGGGGCCGAGTTCCGTTTTCAACGGTTCGGTAATCCGATTGAAACATTGTACGACATCCGCCGGCAGCACGCGTTGCGCGGCACGGACGTTTGCCTCCAAACGCTCCGGACTGCGGGAGCCGACCAATGCACAACAAATATCAGAGTTGCTGACGGCCCAGCGGATGGCCAACTCCGGCAATAACGAGTGCGACCGGGCTGTCTCTTTATGAAGTTCCGACAAAGTTTCCAGCAACGTCTCCTCCGCACCCGGACCGCCATGCCGCGCCAGCGGATTCCGGCGACTGTCAAAGTGGCGTGTCCGTTTAAGCTGAGGCGGCAGGGTGTCAATATCCGTCAATGTTTTACCCAATACCCCTTGCAGGAGCGTCATATAACTGATGATCCCGATGTGCCGTTGCCGGCAAACATCAAGACAGTCAAATTCAATCGCCCGGCAAAGAAGGTTATAGGGCAACTCGTTGACTGCCGGTTGCAGTGTCAGCTCCGCCAGCCGCTCCGGGCTGAAATTGCTGACGCCAAAGTGGCGAATCTTGCCGGATTTGCGCAATTGGGCAAACTCCGCTTGAACCACCTCCAATCCCGGAGGATTGGCAATCTTTTTGGGGTCGTCCGTAAAATGCTTGAGCGAAATGGCATTGACCGGCCAATGCAACATATAAAGGTCAAGATAATCTGTCCCGAGTCGGGCCAGCGAAGCCTCGCAGTGGCGCGTAATCTCCCCCGGGTAACAATTGGAGGGGGCAATTTTACTGCCAACGATTACCCGGTCGCGCCGAAAGGGCCGGAGCGCCAAGCCCAAAGAAGTTTCACTGCGTCCGTCATTATAGACTTCGGCCGTGTCAAAGTAATTGATGCCTAAATCAATCGCTTTGTCCACGATCAGGTCGGTATCCTGTTGGCTGCTCGTACCCCAGTAGTCGCCGCCGCCAAACTCCCAACAACCAAGACCGAGTGGAAAAAGTTCCAGATCCGAATGACCGCATTTACGTTTTTGCATAGTCAACCCCTTACCGTTGCGCCGGAAATTTTAAAAACAAAGGTCTCCGGCATCACCGGAATCCGGTACTGAAAATTCTCAGGAACAAAGAGAACGACAGCATCGCACCGGCGCTCCCATTTGACTTGATCGGGAAGGCCGAGCACGGTAATTTTTACCTCATTTAGCAACTCAAGATGCTCCAATATTACTTGTTTTCCGTCCAGCTTCCAATTCAACACCGCCGCGTAGACGGTTTTACCATCCTTGCTTTTCGTGTATCGGATGGAGTCGCCATCGTTATAACGGGCGCATGCACGGGTCCCGTAAACCGCTTCGCCATTGACTTTGAGCCAGCGGCCGACCGCAAGCATGCGATCAACGCAACGCCCATCCCAAACGCCGTTTCCGTCCGGCCCGTAACCGAGTTGAAAAGCGCCGCCCTTGGAAATAATATCCATAAGATTGTTGATAATCCAGCTTACCGGTTTATATTCATCGTCACGCTGATAAGAAAAATGACGCGATCCGGGATAAATAACCTTCCACGGCAGCGGAACGGAACTTTTATCCTCCGGGTCTTCAAGCGACGGAACCACCCGTTCCGGAGTCTGATAATCGCCATAAGGGTCAATGCCGCGGTGCCGGATCAGTAACTCCGGCTGGAGCTTACGGATCATTTTGACCGTCTCCACCAAATCCCGGCGGATGCCGCATGCTTCCCCCTGCTCCATGTGCAAGATCCCGTCGGCCAATTGAAAATCGGGATCAAAACCGGGGAATGCCATATCCAGCGACAAAATATCCAGCTTCCCGTAGTTGGAGCAAAGTTCCCGAAGTTGCTCGCGGTGCCGGGCGATAAAACGGGCGTATCCCGCCGGATCACTTTGCCGGGTGTACGCCGGATCATACTGATAATTCCACTGATCCAACCTGAAATCGGAGTCAAACCAGTCAATATGAGAATAATACAACCCGACGCCAAGTCCGGCCCGGCGTCCGGCATCGACTAATTCCCGGGTAACATCCCGTCGGAAAGGCGTCTCCATGATGCTGTACTTTAAATCACATCCGACCATATTTCCAGTGTTGTGATCCCGTCTGCGCCTGATGCGCGTCGCCGTGTCAAAAAGCGAAAATCCGTCATGATGTTTGGTAGTAAACGTGAAAAACTGGAATCCGGCCGAGCGAAAGAGAGTGGCCCATTGGTCTGCATCAAAACCATTCGGATTCCAGCAATGATAGATATTTTCATAAAGCGCCCGGTAAGCCGGATCGTTGCGCTCGGTGAGATTCCAAGACTCGCGGCTGTCGCCCAAAACGGAATAAATCCCCCAATGGATCCGAATGCCGAATTTCCAGTCGTGCAACTTTTCCAAAGCCGCCTTGCCGGCATGGCAATAATCCAAATCGGCATAACGATACCCGAGGTATTTCTTTCTTAGCTCATTCTCTTCTTGCGTTGAGGCTCCGTCGATGCCGTTCCAGTCAGCCATATGTTTGATGTCTCCATGTTCTCAATTTTAAATCTTCATATAATTATTATACTGTATTTTTTGATGAAAAAAAAGCATAAAAAGCGATAAAATATGTCAATATCAAAGATTTTGCCGATATTAAAGGGCTGGACAATGATTTCATCAAATGACTGGACGACTCGGATTTCCAGTGGAGTTTCTTTGCCGTAGCGGCTCTCTCGGGTCAAAAACAACAACAATGACTCAATATAGCCGAAAATCCTGAATTCCCATTCGATATTCCATTCATGATTTTTTAATTTATGATATCCTCCGCCCGGCGCTACGATACCAGGGGCGGATTCCGGGATGGACACTAAAGGAATCTGATTATCCGGCGGAAACTCATTGTACAGATCAGGCAGTTTTTTCCCGTGAACATTCAATCCGGCCGCGGACGGATGATAAAGTCCGGATGCCGGAATTCCAGCGCCGCCAGCATTATTTCTTTGCGGATGCCTATAATTATGCCTGCGTTTAAAAATTTTACAGTCGTTGCTCTTTGTTAAGTTTATAGCAATTTGTCCGCATTTTATTTTCAAGCAACAATCAACGATTTGACAAATTGTTTTTTTTGAGTATTATATAGAAAACATATTAATTCTATAGAATAATGAAAATGTCTTTAAAACAAAAAGCGTATGAGCACATTCTGTCGGAGATAATTTCCGGCAAAATTGAGCCAGGCAGACGTTTATGCGAAGTCAGTCTGGCCAAAACAATCGGCATAAGTCCAACGCCATTACGGGAAGCATTCCGCCAGCTTACAGCGGAGGGGATACTGGAGCATCGCCCTAATTCAGGAATTATCGTTGCGGCTATAACCACAAAAAAGATTAATGAACTGTATGAAGCGCGAGAAGCACTTGAATCTTTTTGCGCCCGGCAGGCCGCTCTGAAAATGAACCGGCTCGATACCGACAGGTTGAAACAATGCCTGACCCGGCAGTCGGCAATCGCAAATGAGTTGAAAAAATCAGCTAGAGAAACTTTCAGTCCGGCAGAAGAAATGGAATATATGAAAGCGGATGCGGAGTTTCATCTCCTTATTCTGGGGTCCGCAGAAAATTCGATAATCAACAAAACCATGCGGGAATGTCATATCCTCGGTCGTCTGCTGGGTTTTAACAGTCACAAACATACACTTGAGCAGGTTTCAACCACGATCAAACAGCATCAGGAAATTCTGAAGCATATAAAGAAACAGAATCCCGATAAGGCGGAACATTGGATTAAAGTCCATATCCATTTCAGCAGGAATACGGCGCTGGCTAACAGAAAAACTGACAATGCGGAAGATAACGACCGGAAGACATATTCAGAAAAATTATATAATTCCATTTACAAAATGGAAACGGAATAACTGGAAGAAAAACAATGGATACCGATTCGTTAAAACCGCCAAAAATAAACTGCTCTCCGGACATAAAATACCAAACGGCATCCCGGCAGTTTCAAGGAATACCCGGCATAGCGATTACTCCGGGAAACCGTCTGTTTGCCACCTGGTATTCCGGTGAAGTCAACGAAGGGCCGGACAATTTTGCATTATTTGGTACAAAGCAATGATATGGGAAAAAACTGGGAAGGCGGACTGCTGCTGGATTTTCATACCCTGATGGGATTGAGGATAAAGACGGTGTAATTAGAATAATTTATGATTATGAACGCCCAAAAGAAGGTTCAATTTTTATGGCGGCATTCACGGAGGATGATGTTCTGTCCGGTAAATGTATACCTCGCAAGCAAAATTGAAAATGTTAATAAATAAAACAGGAGGCATTAAAAAATGAAAAACCTTTTTACTGAAGAATTAATGAGTAGAATAGAGAATTGCGGTGTAATCGCTGTATTGGTCATTGACCGGGTGGAAGATGCCGTCCCGTTGGCAAAATCCCTGCTTGCCGGCGGCATCAACGTTATGGAGTTGACGCTGCGCACGCCGGCAGCAATCGACGCCTTGAAAGAAATAATACGCGATGTACCTGAAATGATCGCCGGCATCGGCACTATTCTCACCCCGGAACAGGTATTAGAAGCGAAGGCTGCTGGTGCGGCGTTCGGTGTTGCTCCCGGCATGAATTCGCGAGTCGTCGCAAAAGCAAAAGAGGCTGGACTGCCTTTTGCTCCGGGTATATGTACACCGTCCGATATTGAAGCCGCGTTAGAGCATGGTTGCCGCCTGTTGAAATTCTTTCCGGCGGAAACCTGCGGCGGACTCAAACATCTGAAAAACATGTCGGCGCCTTATCTGCATCTTGGTTTGAAATTCATCCCTCTCGGCGGGCTTGACCAGAATAATCTGGCTTCATATCTGAGCGAACCGTCGGTTGCAGCGGTCGGCGGTTCATGGATTGCCAAACGTGAAACGATAAAGGCTAGTGACTGGACTGCGATAACCTCCGCAGCCGCAAAAGCAACTGAAACAGTTAAAACAATAAAAGGAAAATAAGAGATGAATAATAAAATTGTTACTTTCGGCGAAGTCATGGGACGTTTTGCACC
The DNA here is from genome assembly GCA_903831825.1 of uncultured Lentisphaeria bacterium. Taxonomy (GTDB): domain Bacteria; phylum Verrucomicrobiota; class Lentisphaeria; order Victivallales; family Victivallaceae; genus CAIPAT01. The sequence goes on from CAIKZE010000384.1 coordinate 8,908, forward strand.
TGATGAATTCCTGCGGTTTGCTCAGGTGATGCCAGGAAAACTTAACTTGACATTTGGCGGTGCAGAATCAAACGTTGCCGGCTCGATTGCTCTGCTTGGCGGTAATGCCGCGTTTATCTCTGCGCTTCCGAAAAACGCTCTCGGCGATGCCTGTATCGCATTTTTTCGTTCTATTGGTGTCGACACATCTGGAATCGTGCGTTCGAACAAAGGCCGGCTTGGTCTCTATTTTCTGGAAACCGGAGCTAATCAACGTCCCAGCAATGTCATCTATGACCGTGAGAATGCAACCGTCGCCATAACCCCGGCTGACGCTTATGACTGGAATAAAAAATTTACAGGCGCATCATGGTTCCATATCAGCGGAATCACTCCAGCCATTTCCATGACCGCAGCCGAAGCCTCACTCGCTGCAGTAAAGGCGGCACAAAAAAACAATGTGACTGTTTCCTGTGACCTGAACTTCCGCAAAAAACTCTGGAATTGGAACTCATCGGTAAAACCGTGTGAACTGGCGGAGAAAACCATGCGCGAAATACTTCCTTATGTGGATGTGGTTATCGCCAATGAAGAGGACGCCTCAGACGTACTGGGAATACATGCGGTGGATACTGACGTCAATTCCGGCAAAATCGCTATCGAAAAATATCCTCAGGTTGCTGCGAAAATTGTTTCACAGTTCCCCAATGTGGCAAAAGTCGCTATCACCCTCCGGGAAAGCATTTCCGCCAGTCATAATAACTGGGGCGCAATGCTCTACGATACAAGAACTCAAGAGGCATTTTACGCGCCGCTGAAATCCGGCAAATACGAGTCTTACGAAATAAAAAACATTGTGGATCGTGTCGGCGGCGGTGACTCCTTTGCCGCCGGATTGATTTTCGCGCTGACCACTCCGGAACTTTCGGAAAACGGTAAAGCCATTGCGTTTGCGGTTGCGGCTTCATGTCTGGCGCATTCAATTTCCGGTGATATAAATTATTCTTCAAGGCAGGAAGTCGAAGCGCTGATGGGTGGTTCCTGTTCAGGCCGGGTGGTCAGATAAACTATTCGAACCACGTTGAAAGATCCAATCATGCGGCTTTTTAGAAATGTTCTTTTACCTCGCAGGGTAAAAAACTCATCCGCGGAAAATGACCATGTTTTATGCATTGGGACACAGTGGGCAAAAAACTCATAGAAAAATGTTGAACAATACCGGCAACGCATATAAGTCATAAATAATTTATTATAAAGTATTTACAAGGAATATGGGTTGATTGCGCGCTTGCCGCGCAATAACCCCTCTTGAACTGGGCCGTGGGATATGGGGATTGCTTTTTCTCGAGGTCTCTTAACAGGCTGAAGCAGTGCATTTTCGACAGTTCAATCCTGGCGTA
>CAIKZE010000385.1 GCA_903831825.1 uncultured Lentisphaeria bacterium
GATCGCAATCCCGCAGGCGCGGGACGAGTGTCTTGCGGCCGTATTTTTCCGTTCCTCCTTCAGGCGATATTCATATCGCCAATCAGTCGGATCGAAAAAATCCAATCCACAATCCGACTCGTCTATGTTAAATTTTCAACCGCGTAGAGTATATAGTTTTTCGCCGAATGCTATTTTGCATTCATGTCTTCATTGCCCCACATCTTATTGCCTTGAAGTCAAAGATCATTTTTGCGGCGGGATTTTCTCTTTTGCGGCATTCAGGCCATCCCATTCTTTGAACAATTCGCTAATTTGGGCTGGATTTTTGGCGGATTTCAGCCGGGGCATGGCAAAACTGTCCATGGACAGACGGCTGAGCCCGCTGAGTATCTTGACATGCTGCGCATTCATATCGGCCGGGCTGAGAATCAGGAAAACGAAGTATGGAGCAACCCCGCTTTCGAGGTCGGCGATGCCTTGCCGGGCGATACCCATTGCCACTACCGGATCCGTCAGGCCGGGAACGCGGGTATGCGGAAATGCCACGCCTTCATTGAGAAAAGTCGATCCCTGTTCCTCGCGTTTAGCGACGGCGTCGCGAATAGTGTCCCGCTGTAAGCCGGAAAGGGCGGGCATGACGAGATCAATCAGCGCATTGACGGCGTCCTTTTTATTCACCGGTGCATCCCAAAAACAAATTCTGGATTCCGGTATCAGTTCGGCAAACTGCAAGCCTTGCCGGGGGAGAATTTTAGCAATGGAGATTTCATTTTCGGCTTTTTCAATAACTTCCTCTGTTTTCTGATGCGACTGCCTGGTGTCCAGCACGGTCAGGGTAATGCCGCTGCTTTCACGGATCAGCCGCTCGACAACACTGGTTTGACCAATCAGCCTGCCCAGCATGGAAATTTTATGGCCGGGAGTGCCGACGACAATGTGGCCGACCCGATATTCTTTCGCGAATTGTAAAATAGTTTTGACAACGTCCTCGCCTTTATAGGTAAAAACCATTGCGCCAAGCTGTTTGGCCAGAGTAAGCGTGGTTGAAAGAACGCGCTGGGTTCTGGCGTCAATCGCGGCGGGGCTTTCCGCCGGGGTCTGGACGTAAAACGCATACCAGGAGCGGTTGAGCCGCCCGGCCAGCCTGGACGCGTAGCGCAGCAACATGTCCCGGTTCGGGCCGTGCGAACTTAAACAGACCATAATCTGGTCCGGCGATGACGGCGCTAAATTATCCGCCGCCAGATTATCCCGCCGTCTGGAATCTATTTGCGAGGCCAATTCGCGCAGGGTAAGTTCCCGGAGTTCTTCCAAATTGGACTGTTTAAAGAATTGTTCCATTGCCGCGTTGATGCGGTTTGGAGGATAGACTTTGCCTTCCCCGAGGCGTTTTCTGAGGTCTTCCGCCGTCAAGTCCACGTTGATAAGCTGATCCGCCTCCAGCAGAACCTTGTCCGGAATGCGTTCCTTGACTTTGACGTTCAGGTCTCTTTCCACGGTATCGTACAGGCTTTCCAGATGCTGAACGTTGAGCGTGGAGATGACGTGAATGCCGGCCTGCAGCAGATCTTCGACATCCTGGTAGCGCTTGGCGTTTTTGCTGCCCGGAATATTGGTATGAGCCAGTTCGTCCACCAGCACGACGGCCGGTTTGCGGTTGAAAACCGCTTCGATATCCATTTCTTCGACTTCGATGCCGTGATAGAGAATTTTCGTCCGGGGAATTATTTCCAATCCCTCCAGCAAGGCGGCGGTATCCTGGCGCTGGTGGGTTTCCACCAGGCCGACCACGACGTCAACGCCTTCTTTTTTCAGGCGGTGCGCTTCCAGGAGCATCTGATAAGTTTTGCCCACCCCCGCGCAATAGCCGAGGTAAATTTTCAGTTTGCCGCGTTCCGACAACCGGATCATTCGCAGAAAACTGTCTGCCCGATTTTCGTTGATTGCCATAGTCAAAGCCGCCTCTATCTAAAGTTAACTACAATATATGAATCAAGCTCACGATTGACCATCAGTACATTTATCAGCATCGTTTCGTCGCCAAGCGGATTGGCCCGGAAAGCATTTTTATTCAGGATTTCTTTAATTTTATCGATGGACATGTTTCTGGAGTCCGCGACTCGTTTGGCCTGAAATAACGCCGCTTTCATGGTTATGTGCGGGTCGAGCCCGCTGCCGGAGGCGGTCGCCAGGTCGGCCGGAAGTTTATTTTTTCCATCAGCGTTGAACTTGGCAATCAATGTTTTGGCCCGTTCCGCGATTGCCGGATTATTCGGCGACAGATTGCTGCCGCCGGCTGACGATGCATTATAATCCGCCGCGGAAGGCCGCGGCTGGAAGTATTTATCCTGCGCGAATGCCTGCGCGATGATCTCGCTGCCAGTGACCTTGCCGGTTTTATCGGTCAGCAGCCAGCCGTTGGCGGTATATGGCGTGCAGATTTGCGCCGCCGCATAGATGAGCGCGGGATAGGCGATACAGCATACGGCAATGGTCAGGACGATCAGTTTCAACGATATTATCAAGTGTTTCATTTTATTTATTTTCCTCCTGAATTAGTCGGGCGTTTCCCGGATGAATAGCCGTATTCGTTTTTAACGACCAAATAATTTGAATATCCAATATCCAACAAGGAATATCCAATATCCAAGTTTAAAAAAATCGCTGTCGCTCCTGCCTTTTTCCGGCAGTATCTATCATGAAACGATCTTGTAGTTAGAAATCTATATGATTGTCTTTTCTTTTTTGCCTTTCCTTCATCAGTTGGATATTCCTTGTTGGATATTGGATATTCGTTTTTACCCGCAAATTCTAGTGAAGTTCTCATTTTATTTATTTTCCTCCTGAAAGTTTTATCATGCCAGTTTGAGCAATTCCAGCAGCATGTCAATAAGTTTAATTCCGATAAACGGCAGAACAACCCCGCCCAGCCCGTAGATCAGCAGATTGCGGCGGAGCAGCGAATCGGCCCCCGCCGGGCGGTATTTGACCCCTTTGATCGCGACCGGAATCAGCAGCGGAATGATTACGGCATTGAAAATCAATGCTGAAAGAATCGCGCTGTGCGGCGTCGCCAGGTTCATCACGTTCATTATGCCTAACTGCGGCATCGCCAGGATAAACATGGCGGGGACTATCGCAAAATATTTGGCCATGTCATTGGCGATTGAAAAGGTGGTTAGCGCGCCGCGCGTTATGAGCAACTGCTTGCCGATTTCAATGACTTCTATCAGCTTGGTGGGATCGCTGTCCAGGTCAACCATGTTGCCGGCTTCTTTCGCCGCCTGCGTTCCCGAATTCATGGCGACGCCGATGTCGGCCTGCGCCAGCGCGGGAGCGTCATTGGTGCCGTCCCCCATCATGGCGACGAGCCGCCCCTGTTTCTGTTCGCGGCGAATATATTCCAGTTTGGCTTCCGGCCTGGCTTCGGCGATAAAGTCATCCACCCCGGCCTCGCGGGCAATGGTGGCGGCGGTCAATTTGTTGTCGCCGGTGACCATGACGATTCTCAAACCCATGGCGCGGAGGCGGGCAAACCGCTCCTGGATGCCGACTTTCAGGATATCGGAAAGTTCCAACACTCCCAGTACCCGGTTGTTTTCGGTCACAACCAGCGGCGTGCTGCCTTTGACGGCGACCTTTTCAACCACTCCCTGAAGTTCTTCCGGAATGGTTCCGCCCTGTTGACGGATGTATTTGCAGATCGCGTCAAAAGAGCCTTTCCGGTAGTTGTCCGACCCGATATCCACGCCGCTCAGTCTGGTCTGCGCTGAAAACGGGATCAGTTTAGCGTTGGAATCTTCAGCAGGAAATTTATTGCCCAGCCGTTCTTCGCCGAGCGTCAGCACGGAGCGGCCTTCCGGGGTTTGATCGCCGAAGGAGGCGACAGTTACAGCCACGGCCAGCGTCTCCGTGTCCACTCCGGTCAGCGGATAGTATTCAGTTGCCTGGCGGTTACCCACGGTAATGGTGCCGGTTTTGTCGATCAGCAGCGTGTCGATATCGCCGGCCAGTTCCACGGCCTTGCCGCTTTTAGCCAGGATATTCGCCGACAGCGCCCGGTCCATCCCGGCGATCCCGATGGCGGACAGCAGCGCCCCGATTGTGGTCGGAATCAGACAGACCAGCAACGCCACCAGCGTCGGCACCGGAATAACCGTGCCGAAAAATTTGCCGATCGGCAGGAGCGTGGCGGTGACCATCAGGAATGCCAGCGTCAGTCCGGCCAGCGTAACCGTCAACGCCAGTTCATTGGGCGTTTTCTGCCGGGAAGCACCTTCGACCAGCGCGATCATCCGGTCCAGGAAAGAATCTCCGGCCCCGCAGGTGATGCGCACGATCAACTGATCGGAAAGCAGCCGCGTGCCGCCGGTAACGCCGGAACAGTCGCCGCCGGCTTCGCGCAATACCGGAGCGGATTCGCCGGTTACCGCCGATTCGTCCACGCTGGCGGCGCCTTCAAGGATTTCGCCGTCGCCGGGAATGATTTCACCGGCCTGAACTATTATGATGTCGCCCGCGTTAAGCGCGGTCGAGGGAACCTCCTCAGTTTGCTGATTGTGAAGGAGTTTCCTGGCCGGAGTGCTGCGCCGGGTCATTTTCAGCGATTCGGTCTGGGCTTTGCCGCGCGCTTCGGCCAGGGCTCCGGCAAAATTGCCGAACAGCACGGTAAGCCATAAGACAACGGCAACAATAAAAGTATATCCGGCGTCCGGAGATTTGCTCCATAGATCGCTGATAATAATCATGGTGGTGAGGGCAGCGCCGATTTCCGTGACAAACATGACGGGATTGCCGACCATGATCCGCGGGTCGAGCATGGTCAGCGACTGCCGCACGGCTTCCTTTACCAGTTTTTTCTCAAAAATCCCGGCTTTCCGGGAATGCCTGCGCTGCAGTTTGATCTGCTGGTTGATTTCAATATTATTCATTTTTAAAAGTCCTTATTTAGTTAATACGCTCAAGTGTTCAGCAATCGGGCCGAGCACCGCGACCGGCAGGAACAACAGCGCGCCGATAAAGATTACGCTGCCCAGCAGCACAAACCCGAAAAGTGTCCGGTCAGTGTGCAGGGTCCCGCTGGTTTCCGGTACCGGTTTTTTCGCGGCAAGCATCCCGGCAATCGCCAGCGGCAGGATTATCGGGATAAAACGCGCCAGCAGCATTACGATTCCGGCAACCACATTCCACGGAACAGTGCTGTTTTTGAGCCCGCCCATCCCGGAGCCGTTATTGGCGGCGGCGGAAGTGAACTCATACAATATTTCAGTAAATCCATGGCTGCCGGGATTACCGACCGTATCAATGCCCAACGGGGTCATGGCAAACCAGGCGGTACAACCCAGAATCAGCAGCGGATGCACCAGCAATGCCAGCAGCGCCACCTTCATTTCCGCGGTCTCCACCTTTCGCGCCAGATATTCCGGCGACCGTCCGACCATCATGCCGCAGATGAACACCCCGATAATGACATACATGAACATATTGATAAAACCGACGCCGACGCCGCCAAACGCCACGTTTGACCACATGCCGAACAGCGGCAGCAGCAGGGTCAGCGGATTCAGACTGTCGTACATGCAGTTCCCCGAACCGTTGCTGGTGGAGGTGGCGACGACACTCCACAACGCGCTTGCTTCAGTTCCAAACCTTAATTCTTTCCCTTCCTGATTGCCGACGTTCTGAGCAACCGCCAGTCCGGTCAAAGCCCTGGCCGGGGCATTTTCAAAATATTCCGCCAGCCCGGCGCAGGCAATCATCAGGCTGCCCATTACGATAAAAATCACCAGCGCGTGTTTCATTCTGCCGGTAATCCTTCCGAACATCCAGACACAAGCCATCGGAATGATGATGATGCATAAGCATTCAATCGCGTTCGTGAAAAAACTCGGATTTTCGAACGGGTGCGCCGAATTCGGGCCGAAAAAGCCGCCGCCGTTGGTGCCAAGCTGCTTGATCGCGACAAATGCCGCCGCCGGGCCGCGGGAGATCAGTTGTTCCGGGCCTTCCAGGGTTATCGCCTTGATGGTTCCGCCCAGGGTCATGGGAACTCCGGAAAATGCGAGTATCAGCCCGACAATGACAGCCATCGGCAGCAGAATGAAAAGCGTTGCCCGGAGCGTGTCCCGGTAGAAATTGCCGACATCAGTTGAGCCGCTCAATGCCCGGCAGATTGCCGCCAGCGCCGCGAGCCCAACCGCCGGAGTAACAAACTGCAGCCACATCAGGGCAAGCTGCGAGAAATAACTCAAGGAGACTTCGCCGGAATAGTGTTGTTGATTCGTGTTGGTTACAAACGAAGCAACCGTATGAAATATCATGCTTAATTCCAGCGGACCCTTGCCGTCGGGATTAAGCGGCAGGACTGATTGTCCGAGCAAAACCAGGAATACCGCGGCAAATATCAGGGCATTGAAAATCAGCATGGCAATACTGTATTCTTTCCAGTCTGAGCCTTGCGTAATGAATTTGCCGCCGATGCGGGTTATGAATCTTTCCAGCCCGGCATGCAGCGGCGAAAGCTTCGGCCCCGGTTCCATGACGCGAAACAGGAAATATCCCAGCGGCCAGGAAACCGCGATTGCGACAATAAAAAACAGTATTGTAAAAAGTATGGACATAACAGTTTCTCCTGTTTAAAATTTTTCCGGCCAAACCAGAGCGTATACCAGGTAGCCGAAGCAAAAAACGGTTGCGATTGTAACGATATAAATCATTTTTAAACTCCTTAATAAGAATGAATCTTTAAATTATTTTTGAACCGGCCGGCCGTTTTCCGCCAGCGGCAGCGTAAACCAGAACGCCGCGCCCTGTCCGGCGTCGCTTTCCACGCCGACTTTTCCGTCATGCGCTTCAATAATCTCCTTGACGATTGCCAGTCCCAGTCCAGCGCCGGAACTTTTTTCCTGGCCGGGAATACGGAAAAACTGCTCGAAAATTTGATCATGATACTGTTTGGGAATACCTTTGCCGGTATCTTTAATGGTAAACTTAACCGCGCCGGCAACCGGTTCCGCGGAAATCGCAATCAAGCCGCCGGGATTGGTAAAACGCAGCGAATTGGACAACAAATTGCTGAAAACATGATCTATTCTGGCAGGGTCGGCATTTACTTCCGGCAAGTCATCGGAAACGGCAAATTGAATGTGAATGCCTTTGTCTTTGGCCTCGACCAGAAACGGTTCGGCGCCGTCGCGGGCAAGCTCCGCCGGACGCATTTTCTGGAATTCCAGAAAATCTTTGCCGGATTCAATGCGGCTGATGTCCAGCAGGTTGTCGAGTATGTCCGCCAGCCTTTCGCTGTCATCCCTGGCCGCAATCAGCAGTTCAGTCTGCTTCTCATTAATAATGCCGATTTTTTCATCCAGCAGCAGATGGATGGACATGCGCAGTGAAGTGAGCGGGGTTTTCAACTGGTGGGAAAGCGTGGCCACCACGCCTCTTTTCAGTTCATTCTGCTCATAATTACGGGTTACGTCTTTAATGACCAGAGAACATCCGGTAAGCTCCCCCTGGTCTCTGGTCGCCGGAATCGGAACCACCGACGGCTGGAAGAAGTGTTCCCGGTTTTCGATAAAATACTGAACAAATTTACCCTTGCCGGTATTTTCGGCCGGACGCCACTCCAGCAAGGCGCGGTCGACCAGTTTTGACAGCCAGTCCAGTTTGACATCTTTGACCAAAACTCCGGGTTTCAGCCCGAAATAACGTTCCGCGGTTTCCGTGGCCACTTCCACTCTGCCGTCAAGGTCGAGCACCACCACCGCATCCGGCAGCGCTTTGAAAACTTCAATATTGGCCTGCCGGTTGCGCATTAATTCGCGCCGGTCGTTGGCGCGCGCGCTCCGGAGACCTTCCGCCATGGCGTTAAACGCTTCGGACAACAGCCCGATTTCATCTTTGGATTTCACTTCCAGCACGACATCAAGGTTGCCCTTGCGGATGTCATTGGCGGATTCAATCAAAGTATGAATCGGGGCCAAAATCCAATGGCGGACGAAAAAACTCAAGGCCAGGGCGGCGGCGGCGCACGCCAGAATCGCGGCCAGCATTTGATTAAAAGCGGCTTCCGCGCGATGCTTCGCCGCATGGTTTGCCTGCTGCATGTTATCCTGATTCAGTTGAATGATCTCCTGAAGCAGCCCGTTTATCTCGGTCAACTGAGTTTTAAAATATGCGTCCCGCCTGGATTCAAAAGATCGATTTTTATCGTTGAACACCGGGATTTTCTTCTCATATTCTTCAAAAAGAGCTTTTAATTTTTCGGCCTTTTCCTTTTCTCCGGGAATGGTGATATTGCTCAGTTCTGTTGCTAAGGCATCATGGAATTTTTTCAGGTTTGAATCGATTTGCTTTTGTCCTTCTTCCGGATTGCCAAGCAGGGAATATGCCGTTCCGCTATCAATTCCCTCAAGCGCCTGGCGCATATTCTGGCAGGCGATGACGCTGATATAATTTTCCCGGAGAATCACATTGATCGACTGGCCGAGATCAATGATATGACCGATCGTAAGCAAGCCGAGAATGGCAACGATTGCGAACAGGCCGCCAAATCCCAGTAAAAGTTTTGTCCGTATTCCCGAAATCATATTAATCCCTGAAATTAAAAAGTAATTGCAAAAATATTATGCTTTAGGATATTAGCAGATGTCATGCCAGAAATTAAAAATCTTTTTCAGGCAAAAGGAAAGGCAAACGCACGGAATATCTTGATTTATGCAAAGCAACCAATCCGCCGCATTGCAAAATGCAATATATTAGATGCCGTATTGTTTCCGTTTGCGCCAGAGGGTCGCCTGATCAATGCCCAGGACATCCGCGGCTTCATGCAGGGATTTGGCGGCGGCGATTACTCGCCGGATATGGACTTCTTCAATTTTCTCCAGCGAGACCATCGCTCCGAGTTCGGTCATTTCATTGCGCGGCGCCATTGCTTCCGGCAGATGTTCCGTTCCGATATATTCGTTCTGACAGAGAATCGCGGCGCGTTCGATGACGTTGCGCAATTCGCGGATATTGCCGGGCCAGCCGTAATTTTTCAACGCCGCAACGGCGTCAGCGGAAAACCCGGCAATTTTCTTGTGGTTCTGAGCTCCGAAAAATGCCAGCATGTTATTGGCGATGTCCTCAATGTCGTCAGGACGTTCGCAAAGCGGCGGAATTTTAATTTGAATTACGTTCAGGCGGTAATACAGATCTTCCCTGAAACGCCCTTCCTTGACCGCCTGTTCCAAATTTTCATTGGTGGCGCTGATGATGCGGACGTCCGCCCGGCGGGTTTGATGATCGCCGACCCGTTCATATTCACGTTCCTGGATGAAACGCAACAATTTAGGCTGGATTGAAAGCGGAATCGCGCCGATTTCATCAAGAAAAATAGTCCCTTTTTCACAAGCGGCAATGCGTCCCGGATTGTCCCGGACAGCGCCGGTGAACGCGCCTTTGACATGTCCGAAAAGTTCACTTTCCAGCAGTTGTGAGCTGAGCGACGGGCAGGAAATGACGCCCAGCGGCTTGCCGGCGCGCTTGCTCCAGCCGTGAATGGCCCGGGCCAGCACGGTTTTGCCGGTGCCGCTGGCCCCCAGCAGCATTATGACGGCTTCGGAAGCCGCAACCTGCCGGGCAATTTCAATTGTGCGCTGCATTTCCGGATGGTTGGAATTGAAAAATCCAGCCGGGTTTGAACGGTCAATATCTTCCTGCAAAATCGCGATGCGCTGTTCCATGCGGCGCATATCGGCCACGCGGGCGACGACCAGCAGCAACTGTTCGGGATTAAACGGTTTCTGAATATAATCCGTAGCGCCCCGGCGCATGGCCTCCACCGCCGTGTCAATCGTGGCGTAAGCAGTAATTACGACGATTTTCAGCCACGGCGAAGCGCTCAGCAGAACCGGAATCAAGTCCATTCCATTGTCGGTGCCCAGGCGCAAGTCCACAAACGCCAAGTCAAAAACCTGTCTCCGGGCTTCCGCCTCCGCGTCATGGATATTGCTGACCGCCGTAACCTGGTTGCCGTAGGATTCCAGACAAATATTTATGGTTTTCCGGATATTCGCCTCGTCATCCACGACCAGAATATTTAAGTTGCCTTCAAACGGTTGACTGTTTTCTGACATTTTTCTCTCTCTTCTTTATAAATAACTGAGTAAGTTTATTCCATTATCTCATTTTTGCAAATGACTTTTCCGTCCTGAATTTCATAGAACGCGGCGGTTTTGAAAAAATCATCCGCGGGTTTCTCGGTAAAGGTGAAGAATATCTGTCCGGCCTGATTGATTACTTTGAAGAACATTTCCCGGGTAACCGCGTCCAACTCGCCGGTCACATCGTCCACCAGGACAACAATGTTGTTGTTTTCTTTGCCGGCGGAAAGAAGATTTACTTCGGCCATTTTCATACAAAGCGAAATCAGGCGGCACTGGCCGGTGGATCCGTAATTTCTTAATAGCTTGCGGTTATAATTGAAGTCAAAATCGTCCAGTTGCGGCCCGAAACTGGTATAACCGCGGCGAAGATCGCGCTCTCTTTCCCTCTCGAAAATCTCCATATAGCGGCTGTAATCGTCGGTGCCGGCACTATTGCGGTATTTAATATCGAAAGAAACCTTTTCAGGAAAGAAATTTTTAATGATCCGTTCGATTTCAGCGCCGAGAATTCCGGAATATTGTTGACGGTGAGCAGCAATGAAACTGCCCGCGGAGGCCATCACCGGCTCGAACGCTTTAATGACATTTACATTGCGGTCCGACTTGATGACGGCATTCCTGGATTTCAAAGCCAGCGAATAATCGTGCAGCGCCGAAAGGTACTCCGGCTCCATCATCGAAATAAACATGTCCAGCAGCCGCCGTCTGAGACTTGAGACCCCGGAGATGATGTTGATGTCGTCCGGCGAGAAAGCCACCGCCTTGATGCGTTTAATGAATTCGCTGGCGCGGGAAACCGGAACATGGTCTATGCTCAATTTCCGTTTACCGGCGTCTGAAATGTTTATTTCCAGAAATTCAGTCCAGTTCTGCCGGTTTATTTCGGCCCCAACATAGGAATTATCTTTGCCGATAGTTTTTAAATCTTTAATTTGTGAAGTGCGGAATGAACGCAGCATGCTGATAAAAAAGACAGCCTCCAGCAGATTGCTTTTCCCTTGACCGTTTCTGCCGGTAAAAACATTCAACGGGGAATTTATGGACAGATCCGCATCTATGTAATTTCTGAAATTCCTTAAAATAAGTCTTTTAATCATAATTGGCCGCTATTTACATGGGATCATTCTGCCCGGGCGTATCAATTCTTCATGATAGTAACTGCCGTAGTCTCGAATTGAATTCTTTGCAGGCTTTTTTAAGAGAATCCGGCGGATTTTCCAATTCTTTGTTTTGTTTGCAATTATCCGCCAGTCTGTCAATAAACACATGAGTTTCAGATTCGCAGTTTTTGTATTCATATTTTGGCTTGTATGATGTATTTTCATCCATTTCCACACTATTAAGCCAGGCCAGCCAGGTTTCAATATGCCGTTTTGGAATAATATGAACTACCGGTTCCGTATCAGAACGCGGTTTAATATTATTTTTTATTGCCGCAGCGTTAAGTTCATTATTATGATCTTTAACAGAGCCTTTATCAGCATCAATAACTACTACAAGTGCTGTTTTCCCACTGCGGGCACGAAGCGCAATAAGTTCATTTGCATATTTATCTCTAACATGCTTTTCGCCGGAACCGGCAGTACAAATTTCAGTTCGTATCAAGCGCTGATTAATATTCCACCCCTTCTTCAAAAAACGACAAGCGACTACTTCCTGTAATTTATCTTCACAAATTATAATAAATTGTGAGACTCTATTGCTCATTCTCTTCCCAGCCTCTTGCCATCGTTTCAGCGGGAGTCAATCCTGGTATTTCTGGAAACGGTTTGGTTATAACCTGCGCGCCATTTTGTCTTGAAAACCATAATTCCGAACCGTGCGCCATATTATTAATTATTTCCGGATGATGAGATATGATTATAGACTGAACGGATTTTTCTCCACAAACTTCTTCCAACAATTTCAGCCACGGCTGAATTTCACGCAGGGAAACAAAGTTCTCCGGTTCATCAATAAAAAGAACCGAGAAAACTTTATGTTTTAAAGATTCAAGTATCATATATAAGACTATTAATTGCCGCTGTCCATCAGATAAATTCTTAAACTTAAAAGCATAATTGCTATTTTCAATTTTAAATTCCGCCTCAAGTCTGCGCATATCGCCGCTTTCGACTAAATTTAGAATCTCAAATCCCGGAAGAACATCTTTTAAATATTCTTGCGCTTTATATGCTATTCCGGAATTTTCCTGAATAAGATGCCTATACCATGACGAAAAATTTTCTGCGTGATTTGAAAGCCATTTATCTTCAGATTTTGCAATTTGTTCTATTAAAGCAGGATTAGGCCGAATAATCAGTAATTTTTTTATTTCTTCTCGAAACTTGATCAACGGCAAATTATCTTCGCGTTTGCCAATGCTGGGAATTACTGAACGCCTCCAGTCGGCAGAAAAATGAGTCCCTTCTTTTACTTCTTCTTCTTTTTTTCTCTCTATTCGATAAAGATGAGCCTCATTACCGTCAAAATTAAAGAAAACCTGGTTTTTCCATTTAAGGATTTCTTTTTTAATGCGGCATTCATCACTATTTTTTGCATATTCTAAAACAATCTCATAATCATAAGATTCTTTATCTATTTCCAATATAAGACCAAATGTCTGTTCATTACGTTTTCCCCATTTTGTCAGAGAATCTTTATTTACAGTATCATCATCACCGGATAATATATCTTGCCCTGACAATATCTTTTGAATAATTTTCAAAGCTTCCAGAACAGAGGTTTTTCCAGAACCATTCTTTCCAAGCCATAATTGAAATTTACCCGGATTAATCCTGAAATTACTGAAACATCGAAAGTTGTCAATGTAAATTTCTTTTATCATAACATCTTTTTTATCTGTTTCTCATCGGCATAATTACGTAAAGGAAACCTTCGCCGCCTTCAATCGCCACGGGGCTGAAACCGTCATTAATTTTCATTTTAATCTTGTCGGCGTCACAATGTCTGAACGGATCAGCCAGGAACGAAGGATTAAAAGATATGTCAATCCTGTTTTCCTTGTAATCAATATCGATATAGTCATTACCTTCGCCGATATTATTGCTGGAAGCTTCAAAGGTCAGGCGATTATTATCAAATTTGACGATCATGAATGAACTGGAATCGGAAAGGGCTAATGAAACAAGTTCCAGTTTTGCCAGGAACGTTGCCGCCGGAACTTCAAATACTTTACTGAATGAAGCCGGAATCACTTGACGGTAATTGGGATAATTGCCTTCAATTAATTTTGTTGTCAGCAATACCGTCTCTGTTTTAAAAGAAGCCTGCTTTTCACCAATTTCGATAGTCACTATTCCAGTGCCGTCAAGCAACCTTTTAATTTCCACCGCTGTTTTAAGCGGAATAATCGTATCGCCTTCGTCACCGCTGAAACTTTCCGGAACTTTTTCAACCAGCGCCAGACGTTTGCCGTCAGTGGCCACGGCGGTAATCGTATTTTCCTTTACCGAAAAAAGAATGCCATGCAATACTTTTCTGGTATCATCAAGACTTACCGCATAAGAAATCTGGTCCAGCATCTTGCTGAAATCAGTTTCTTTAAACTTAATTTGTTTTTTGGAAGCAAAATCCACCGGTACCGGAAAATCATCCGCCGGAAGTCCGAGCAATTTGAAATTACTGGTTCCGCACTGTATTTCCACCTGATTCTTATCATTGGAGCTTATACATACTGTATCTCCAATGAATCTGCTGACCAGAGCATGCAACTTTTTAGCCGGAACTGTTGTTCTGCCGCTTTGTTCCACTGCTGCTTCAAGCTTCGTCGTAATTCTGATTTCAAGATCAGTAGTCGTTAATGTTAAAGCATTTCCATCTGCTTCCAGAAGAACATTACCCAGAACAGGCAGAGTTGACCTGTTGCCGATAATGTTGATCACTTTTTGAATTGCCTTTAAAAATTTGTCTTTGCCGATACTTAATTTCATATCCTATCCTGCCTTTCTTAAGCTGGTTTATTCACAGGCTATATATTTATATTACTTATTACCTATACTCTATATCTATTTATTTTTATTATTATACCCTGTTAATTCTGTTAATAAAGCTAAATTTGAGCGAAAAATCAAAAAAAATCATATTAATAAGATTGTTCGAAAAACTTTACTAAACTAAACCTTATCATCATTTATCAATTATTAACATTAATAATATGTTTTTATTAACACAGTTGTCAATAGATAAGATAAAAAATAGCTTAAAAGAGATTTTTAAATTTCTGAAAAGTAAGCTATATTTAAAAAATACAATATCCTGATAAAGGATTGAATCAATAAAATTATGGGGAAAAATGGATATTTTATTAAATGACCTTATTCGCCGCTATCCCGGGATTGTTGATTTAAAGGAGGATGTGCGAACAACTTATGAAATTATATTGGAATCTTTGAAGAAAGGCGGAACTGTTTTTACCTGCGGCAACGGCGGCAGCGCTTCTGATTCCGAACATATTGCCGGGGAATTGCTTAAAGGATTTATATTAAAAAGAGAATTAAAGGACGAGTTGAAAAAAGAATTCTCGGATAAATTCGGAGAAGACGGATTTAAACTTGCAAGCAAGCTGCAATATGGGTTAAGGGCCATTTCATTAACTTCCCATCCGGCGTTTATAACCGCATTTGCCAATGATGTGGATGCAAATTTGATTTTTGCCCAGCAGCTTTTCGGTCTTGGCCGCAAGGGAGATGTGCTGATCGCAATATCCACCAGCGGCAATTCCGCCAATATTTATAATTGCATACTTACCGCGTCAATCATGGGTGTTAAAACCGTGCTGCTGACGGGAAAAAGCGGCGGCAGATGTTGCGCGCTGGCGGATGTGGCATTAAAAATTCCGGAAACGGAAGCATATAAGATACAGGAATATCATTTGCCGATTTATCATACCTTATGTTTAATGATAGAGGATTATTTTTATGGGAAAAGAAGCTAAAAAGCTTCGCCATATCGCTGTTATAATGGATGGTAACGGCCGCTGGGCGGAACAGCATAAATTGGATAGGATTGAAGGACACAAAAAAGGTTCGGAAGTCGTTTTGGATATAGTAAAAGCGGCAAAAGAGATTGGCCTGGAGTATCTTACACTTTATGCGTTCAGTACGGAAAACTGGAAAAGACCCAGTTTTGAAGTCAACGGACTGATGAATATTTTAAATGATTTCCTGACAACCCGCCTTAATGAGCTGATGGAGAACGGAATCAGGCTGAAAACGATTGGCAGAACTGAACAACTGCCTGAAAATATCAAAAGAAACCTTAATGACGCCATCCGGAAAACCGCAAACAATAAATGCGGAACTTTAGTCCTGGCCCTGAGTTACGGCGGCAGAGCGGAAATCGTGGATGCGGTCAAAAAGATCGTAAAAGATGCAAATGACGGAAAAATAAACAGTAAAGATGTTGATGAAACATCTTTCGCGCGCTATCTTTATGACCCGGAAATCCCGGACCCGGACCTGATGATAAGGACTAGCGGAGAATATAGAATCAGTAATTTTTTGCTGTGGCAGCTCTCTTATTCCGAATTTTATATAACGGAAACATTGTGGCCGGATTTTAGTAAAGAAGAATTTATGAAAGCGGTTGATGCATATAAAACGCGAAACCGCCGGTTTGGCGGAAGGTAACAGATGACTTTTATTTTAAGGACAATCAGTTTCATCGTTCTGGTTTCGCTGTTTCTCTTTTCAATGTTATGGGAAGGGGTTGCGGCGCAAATCGCCTTTGCCGGATTTGCCACGGTTTCGGCATTTTTTGTGGTTTATGAAACCTTTTCCATGATTGAAAAGATCAATAAAAAGGGGTTTAAAATATTAACCTCCGGGGTTGCCGCGCTGATGGTGCTGATTATGGTCTTCTATGAAATCCAGATCATAATGTTTCTGATCGCCATTATTTTTTTAGTCGTCGGAATGTGGGTTTTCATGTTGTTTGTTTATGAAGACCGGGATAAATATGTTGATAAAGCTGTTAATTCATTGGGCGTATTCATGATGGTGGCGATGCCGCTGAGCTTCATGGTGCTGATTTACCGGATTGATTCGCTGCTGCTGCTGTTTATGGTGGCGGTAACTAAAATCGGCGATACGGGAGCCTATCTGTCAGGAACCATGTCGGGCAAATTAATGAACGGGAAAAACCATAAAGTGGTTCCCGGAATCAGTCCGAACAAGTCATATGAAGGCGTAATCGGCGGCCTGATCTGTTCGGTTCTGCTCAGCTTAATTCTGGCGAAAACGATTTTTCCCGAGTTGAATTCGGCGAATATCGAGTCGCTGGACAAGCATACCATTCATTTTCCGTTACTGGTTGGCATTGTGCTGTTTTTCGGCGGTTTTGCCGGAGACCTGACCGAATCGGTGTTGAAGCGGACTTGCGGCGTCAAGGATTCCGGCAGCATGATTCCGGGAATGGGCGGATTTTTCGATTTTCTGGACAGTTTGATGCTGAACGCTCCGCTGTTTTATCTTTATTTGTTATATTTTGATGTTTAATAACGCTCGAAACAGAGGCTAAAAATGAAAAAAAAGATCATTAATCTCCTTACGGAAAATGCCAGAATGGGCATTGCCGAAATCGGTGCCCGTCTGGGCATACCGGAAAGTAAAGTTATTAAAATAATCAAGGAACTTGAAGACTCCAAGGTCATCAAGGGTTATAAAGCGATTGTGGATGATGATGTGCTGTTCGGCACCTCCGTAGTCCGCGCCCTGATTGAAGTGAAGGTAACTCCCGTCCGCGAAGGCGGATTTGACCGGGTCGCCAAGCGGATCGCCCGGTTCCCGGAGGTCACGGACCTTTACCTGGTCTCCGGGGGATATGACTTGAGGGTGGAAGTTAAAGGACGTTCCCTCAACGAGATAGCATCATTTGTTTCCAGCAAGCTGTCCACGCTGGAGGGAATTATTTCCACATCGACAACGTTTGTTTTGAAAAAATATAAAGAATCCGGAAGGATCATGGATAATGAAGAAGAATATGAAAGACTTAAAATTACTCCCTAAACTTCGCGTGGCGAAGCATATTGCGGAGTTGCCGAAAAGCGGCATCAGAGATTTTTTTGAGCTGGTCAGCTCAATGGACAATGTAATTTCACTGGGTATCGGCGAACCTGATTTCGTAACCCCGTGGAACATCCGCGAAGCGGCGATTTATTCGCTGGAAAAAGGACATACCAGTTATACCTCCAACCTCGGATTGCTTTCCCTGAGAAAAGAAGTATGCAAATATGTCGCCAGCGACTACGGCGTGGAGTACAAGCCGGAAAACGAATGCATTATCACCGTCGGGGTCAGCGAAGCGCTGGACCTGGCCATCCGCGCGCTGGTTAATCCCGGCGACGAAGTTATTTATCACGAACCGTGTTACGTTTCCTATGCCTCGGAAATAAAGATGGCATTCGGCGTGCCGGTAGTGGTCGAGACCAGTGAAAAGGACGAGTTCGCGGTTGACCCGGAAGCGATCCGCAAAAAAATCACGCCGAAAAGCAAAGTGCTGCTGCTGAATTTCCCGTGCAATCCGACCGGCGCAACGTTGAACAAGGTCCAGATGGAAAAAATCGCGAAAATCGCGATAGAAAATGACCTGATCGTTATTACCGACGAAATATATTCGGAACTTACCTACGAAAAAAGACTGCATTCAATCGCGTCTTTGCCCGGCATGAAGGAAAGAACCCTGTTTCTGCACGGCTTTTCAAAGGCGTTCGCGATGACCGGCACCCGTATCGGTTATGCCTGCGGGCCGGCGGATTTGATTGACGCCATGATGAAAATTCATCAGTATTCCATGCTTTGCGCTTCGACAACGGCTCAGGAAGCCGCGGTTGAAGCTTTGAG
This sequence comes from uncultured Lentisphaeria bacterium, assembly GCA_903831825.1. Taxonomy (GTDB): domain Bacteria; phylum Verrucomicrobiota; class Lentisphaeria; order Victivallales; family Victivallaceae; genus CAIPAT01. The sequence continues at coordinate 17,972 of CAIKZE010000385.1, forward strand.
AAACGGCCGAAACGTCATGGAAGAAATGCGCGACAAATATTGCGAACGCAGAAACATTATTGTTAAAGGCTTGAACGATCTCGGGCTGCCGTGCCTGAAACCGCGCGGCGCGTTCTACGTTTTTCCCCGGATCACCCAGACCGGACTGACCTCCAAGGATTTTGCTTCCAAGCTGCTGATGGAACAGAAGGTTGCGGTAGTGCCGGGTACGGCTTTCGGCGCCTGCGGCGAAGGTTATGTCCGGTGCAGTTACGCGTCTTCAACGCAAAATATTCTGAAAGCCCTGGAAAAAATAGCGCTCTTCGTCAAGAACATAAAAGCCCCGGCGAATAAAAAAGGGAAGTGATTTACGGCATTCCGCTCTCTCCCTGCCGGGACACATGTAATGTAATAATATATTACGCAAAAAAGAAACAATTTCACCACTTGGATGCAATACAATGAAACTGGTTTTTGACGATGCGCAGTGGATATGGCGAAAACAAGACGAGGATACGGAACATCAGTATGTCTGTTTTCGCAAAAAGTTTTCAGTTGCTGACATCAGCAGCGGAGTGCTGTATATTTCCGCCGATACTGATTTTGCGGCATATTTAAACGGCCGCGAAATCGGACGCGGACAGTTCAGCGATTATCCGGAGGAAAAGACTTACAGCGAATTTCAGATCGAATCGTTGCTGAAGCCTGGAGAGAATGTGCTTTGCGTGCTGGCCTATTACTGCGGCGCGGATTTTTCCACTTACCGCAAAGGCCGGGCCGGGCTGATTGCCGGGCTGAAGACGGCTGCTTGCGAAATCGCTTCCGATGACTCCTGGAAATGTATACAATCCCCGGCGTTTCAATCCGGCGGCTTGCCGCGAGTTACTCTGCAACTTGGCTTTGTAACCAGATTTGACGCAAGACAGGAGTTGGCCTGGCTTTCCCCGGATTTCAACGATTCCGGCTGGCCGGACGCGGCAATCAGGGGAAGCGCGGTCGGCGGGTTCTGGAAAAAGTTGTCGCTGCGGCCGGTGCCGTCTTTGACGATGAGTTCCCGCATTCCGGTCCGGGTCGTTATGCAGGGAAGAATTTTGCGGGAAAAAGAAATGGAAACATTTGCCGATACCGTCGCGCATGACCTGATGGGGCATGATCAACTGTCGCAGGTTTTTGAAGGATTTGAAAACGAAGCCGGCGAAAAGGATCCGGGATTAGACGGAACCCCGGAGTCAGCGTTGACGTTTAAACAACCGGATGCTTCAGGTAACGGAGTTTTTCTGATTGTCGATTTCGGAGCGGAAAGCGCTGGGTTGATCGATCTTGAACTTAATGCGGCTGCCGGGACCGTGATTGATATTTCACACGGGGAACATCTGCTGGACGGCAAAGTCCGTAACAAGATCGGAATCAGAAATTTTACCGACCGCTACATCTGTAAAGCCGGCTTGAATCACTACCTGATGCCGTTCCGGCGGATCGGCGGGCGCTATCTCCAGTTGAATATTACGAATGCCTCAGTTCCGGTATCGATTCGCTATGCGGGCATCAGGCCCCTCAGTGTGCCATTGCCGGCGGCGGGATATTTTCAGAGCGGCGACACGCTGGCGGATCAAACGCATAAAATCGGCGTCAGAACGCTGGAACTGTGCATGCATGAACACTATGAAGACTGTCCGTGGCGCGAACAGGCGCTTTATTCATATGATTCCCGCAGCCAGATGCTTTTCGGTTATTATGTATGGGGCAATTACGATTTTGCCGCCGCTTCGCTTGATTTATTAGGCAGAGGGATTCGTTCAGACGGCCTGCTGGAATTGTGCGCCCCGGCCAGAGTTCCCATAACGATTCCGATCTTCAGCTTTGTCTGGGTTTCCGCGCTGAGAGAGCATTGGTTATACAGCGGGAATGACGCGCTTTTCCATAAATTCGAGTCTCAAATCGAATTTATGATCGGCAAAATTCAAGAATTGCATGACCCGGTAAGCGGTCTTTATAGACTTAATACAGGTAAAGAAATATGGCACTTCTACGAATGGGCTCCCGGTTTATCGACAACCGGGGCGCGTGAAGATGAATTTCATGCGCCGTATAATTTATACTTTTATGAAATGCTGTGTTCATATGCGGAAATGCTGCGGTTGAGCGGACAGGCCGGAAAAGCGGCTGAATATCAGACTATGGCGACAGAATTGCAAGGCGCAATCAACCGGAATTTCTGGGACGCGCGGCAGAATTGCTATGCCACAAAAATGATCGGGGGAAAACTTCAGGAATATCACGACCATATTCAGTTCCTGGCGTTATATAATAACATCGTTCCCGCGGAAAAGCTCCGCGCGGTGCTGCGGACGGCTTATTCCGGCAAACTGGAAAAGCTGACTTTCAGCGCCATGCCGTACATGCTCTCAGCGCTGATGCCCATATCGCCGCAAGCACGGAAATATGTTGCGACAGAGCTGAAAAATAGTTTTGACCCGATGATATTGTCCGGAGCTTCCAGCTTGTGGGAAACTGGCAAAGGAGCCGCCGATTTTGACGGCGCCGGCAGTCTATGCCATGCCTGGAGCAGCCTGCCGGTGTATTACTATCATGCCTGGACGCTTGGCGTCAGGCCTCTGGAGCCGGGGTTTAAAAGATTTTTATTATCGCCATACCCCGGAAAGTTTAATGCCGCAAAAGGCACGGTTGCAACACCTTCAGGATTTATAGAGGTTGAATGGCATAAATCCGATGACGGCCTGCGCCTGCAAGCTCACGGTCCGGAAAATTTGTCGCCGGTATTGAACGCGCTTGAAGATGTTTCGATTATCTCCGCAAGCTATAACAAGACACCGATAACTGAAAAGACCTGAGAACCATTACATCTTCGCGAAATATCTCGAAGTGATTTTGGGTTGCAAGAGTACCGCAAGCATCCTGCTTGCGTTTTTCCTACTCAAGTTGAGGAGCTTGAGATGCTTTATTTGAAGCGTTTCTTGGGTTGCTGAATAAAAGTTTTTTCCAGATGTACTTTAATTTCGGCAATAATTTTGACTGCCGACTTGGGATTGGCAACGTTGTTTTCACTCTTTGCCCAAGGCCTGCCCATGTGGACGGTATCCCAAGGGGAGCGGGTATTGCGCCTGGTGCTGGAACTGTCTCCATGTTTACCGAAACCAAAACAGACGTTCATTTCATTATTCCAGACCGGTTGAAATCGTCCAATCAGATAATCTTCGGCGGTCTTTTGCCAAGCGCTTTTCACCACAAGAAACCGGCAATCAAAATCATCGGCATTGAGATTCCCGGCATACTTAATACTGCGTAAGTGATCTTTCAGCCGTCCAGCCAGTTTTTCGCCTTGTTCCTGGACAGATACGGCGTCAAGGTCGGCGGGGTCGGCTTTCCCGACATATAGCGGATGGTCTGTTTTGGAGATAAGCCGATATGCTTCAAAATCGCCTTTGTAGTATATGGCATAAACTCCGGAACCATAAAATCGACCAACCGTTTTCAATGGATGTCGAGGCTGTTCCAATAACGTATTGGCAATGATTTTACCAATAACTTTGGGGTCGGACGGGTCCAAAATCAACTCTGGTTCCCGTACTGGATCAAGCATTTTTGCCAACGTGAGCAACGATTCTCCAGTTTGGGCCAGATGGCGACGGAATTTTGCCGATTTATAAATATCCTCATCCGTTATCGTCTGGAAATTAGCTTTGATAAACTCGTCCAAATTTTGGACGAGTTCTTTCAGTGTTTCAATATTGTCTGGCATTCCGCCCCCTGTTAACAATTTTCGATACAATGATACAAATGACTTCCCAGTGTTCTCGCCAGTTCCGCGGGAACGGCATTGCCCAATTGACGCATAGCCTCAGTCCAGCATCCGTTCAAAACATAATTGTCAGGGAAAGTTTGAATTCTCGCCGCTTCTCGAACCGTGAAATAACGAACGTCGCCATTTGGCAACACCACCGTGTTTTCTCCGCCAGGCACTCCGTGGTCTCCAGCCTTCAATGTCTTGGCTGGATAATCATAAGGGCTGCCGGTATGTCCGGGATATATCCTGGCTCCTCCGCGAAATTCATGATTGTATATTTTTTTTGATAGCGCCGATTGAGTGTCCGGCAAATCGGAAATGGCTTCTCTGACCGTTCGCCACGGTTTGGTCATTGCCGCCGCTTCCAGCCACTTTTCTTTATTACGGTTTACATTATCAGGTTTGCGGGGACGCTCACGAATTGGAACCTTGTTTCGCTCCCAATACTCGCCGGTTATCCATTGGTCATGAAGCAGGGCTTCTTCTGAATGTGTTGCGACGGGATATGACCATTCACGTTTTAAATCGGCTCTGACGCCAACAATGATAACCCGCTCACGTTTCTGCGGGATACCATAGTCGGCGGCAGTCAAAACTCTGGACACTACATTGTAACGCAGTCCGTTGTATGTGCCTTTTGTGTGATGCCGCTCAAGAACGGATAAGTGCTCCGTCCAGTCCTGATCGTCTTTTTTGACGACTTCCGGGTAATTCAGTTGAAGCAGGATGTACTGAAAATAAGTGGCAAATGACTTTCTGGTCAAACCCTTGACGTTCTCAAACAAGAATGCTTTCGGCATCAGTTCTCGAACGGCGCGTATTGCCTGGGGAAACATATTTCGTTGGTCTTCATTGCCAAGATGCTTGCCTCCCAGGGAAAAAGGCTGACAAGGCGGTCCGCCGGCAAGCAATTCGACGGGCTGATTAAATTTGAACTCGAAGTCTCTGACATCTTGTTCAAATACAGGCCAATCCGACACCATCTGATTTTTCAACATCTGATTCAGGCGAATGGTATCACAGGAATGTTTGTCCCATTCCACCAAGGCAAGATGCTTAAACCCGGCAAGCCCCATGCCCAAGGCCAATCCGCCGGCGCCAGTAAAAATTTCCACTGAATTCATGTTTTATCCAAAAATTCCCTGACTCTGTTTTCAACTTCCGTCAGGTTCTTTAGTTCGCACTCCCAAATTACCAAACTTTCCCATCCTAAGTATACAAGTTGTTTCTGATTTTCCAAGTCTCGCAAATGGTTTCCTGACAGTTTTTTCTCCCAGAAATCCAACCGTGATTTCGGCATTCTTGCGTTCTTGCACCCTTCATGTCGATGCCAGAAACATCCATGAACGAAGATAACTTTCCGCCTGGACTTGAACACCAGGTCAGGCTTCCCCGGCAACTTGCCGTCGTAAAGGCGATAACGATATCCCATTCCCCACACTAAACCCCGAATCACCAGTTCCGGTTTTGTGTTCTTGCTCTTGACCAGAGACATTTGATAGCTGCGCTCTAAATTCATAACTTTTGCCAATATTCAAGGTTCAAGGATGTCCGGCGGCATTAACGAGTTTATGGCGTTTATTGATGTATCAATGCATTGCTCTAGATTATCTTCTCCCATGATCATATTTATATCCCCGACAGCCATTTACTATAAGCGGCATTGCTTCATTTGCAACCGAGGAGAAAATAGAAAAAATGGGATCAAAGTTTAAGTTGTTTTTTCTCTATAATTTATAAAATAACGCGTAACTTGCAAAGGGCAGCAAAAACAATTGCTCGGCATTCAAAAACATGTTCTCAGTTACTCGTTACCGGCCTTGCTGCTTTTCGAATATTCATTTTACCACATCAATTGAGCATGATTTCATGCTTTCCGTTGACAAAATCACTATATATGTAGACTTTGATTTAAAATTTTAAAATGGGGAACTATGAAAACATAGTTAACAGGATAGACAGGATAAATTATATAAAAGCCCATAGATTTAACAGGTATGAACAGAATAGACAATGAATTATAATAAGAAATCCTATCCATCCTGCTCATCCCTTCTGCACAAGGGGGTATCCAGAATATGCGCGGGTGTCCAAAATGATTATGAAATTGAAAAGCGTTGCGCGGAAGAGGTCTCTAGTCCTCGGAGTGACTAAAAGATGTGAATAGTGAATGGTAAATGGTGAATAGCAGGGACAAATGGAAAATGGTTATGCTCAACGGGACTCCAAAACCTCGGGGTGCGAAAGAGCGAGAAAAGTCGAAAGCGAGAAAAGTTAAAAAATGAAAACCGCTCTGTTCAACGACACTCCAACGGCTCGGAGTCGGGCGAGAAAAACGAAAAGCATTATGCTCAACTGGACTCTAAAACCTCGGAGTGTTGGGCGGAGGCCCTGCTTGGGAGGGTTGCGCTCTGTCGCAACCGGGGTCGGAACAGGTTGTCACAGAGGACAACCCTCCAAAGGCGGAAGCCCTCTATTGCGGAACATAGTTCCGCTCAGGGACTATCTAACGACTCGGAGTCATGTGTCCAAAATGTGCAAAATAGAACAGGATTCAAAATGTTGTCAGTTAACGAAAATCTTAACCGGACATGCAATTGAAAATGGAAAGAAAATGAGAAAACAAAATAACAACAGCCTCAAAGTAGTCTCTATAATCTCGGAAATGTTGGACATTCCTCAACAACTTTCCGCTCAAGGGGTGTCCAAGTGTCCAAAAAGACAAAAATGTCATTAATTAATAAAAACCTTAACCGTCTGTCGCAAACACGGGCAAAACAGCCCTGCATATGGTGTGTCCAAAAAGGTTTTGTTGCAGCGCCGTCCGTTCCGGACGGTGGCGTCCAAGATGTTCCCGCATTTGCGGGATTATCAGTTAACGACAATCTTAACCAGACATCGTTAATGTTGTTTGAAAATCATATAAAACCTGAAACACGTTGTGCTCAACTGATCTCCAAAATCTCGGCGTTGCTGGACAATATTAGATTGGCTGCCGCTCAAACGCTGTCCAGGATGTCCAAAAAGACAAAATTGTATTTTATGAAGGTGCTTCTTAACCGGTTGTTAGAAACATGGGCGCAACAAAGAGACTTAATAATTTTAGCGGACATTTTTATTTATAATTTTGGATTTGAAACAAATCAGTGTTATCTTAAAGCCTCTGTAAACAAGGGGATTTAAAAATGAAATTATTGAAAAACGCTGTTTATCTGGTTTTGGTTACGGCAGTTATATTTATTATTGCCGGCTGTAAAACGCCGCCGCAGTCGGAACCGGTCAAGGTCGGAGTAATCCTGCCGATGTCCGGGGAGTTTGCGCCATACGGCAAAAAACTGTTCTTCGGCATCAAGCTGATGGCTGACGAGATTAACAATAACGGCGGAATTGAAGGCCGTAAAATTGACCTGGCGCTGGTAGACAACGAGAGCAAGGTTGACCAGACCGCGGTCGCGCTTAGAACGCTTGCGGGAAAGAAGATTTTCATTGTAATCGGCGCTTACACCTCCGCGGATACTTTTGCCTTGAAACCCGATGCGCTCAAATACAAAGTTACGGTAATTTCTCCGATAGCGACCAATGACCTGGTGACAGAACGCAATGGTTATATTTTCCGGACCTGTTATTCAGACTCTTTTCAAGGAAAAGCCATTGGCCGTTTTGCTGTTCAGAAAATGCAGTTGGATAAAGTCGGGGTCATGTTGAACGTTGATGAAAACGGGACTTACAGCCGCGACCTCGGCCGCGCCACCGCCGGCGAAATAACCGCCTCCGGCGGCAGCGTGCTGAAAGTCGAAGGCTACTACCGGAAATCAGAAACTTATGTTCCGCAACTCCAGAGCCTTCTGGCCGCCGGCGTCAACGGGATTTTTATTCCGTCTTATGCCGAAGAAGCGGCGAAGATGGTCAACGAAGCCAGGAAACTTGGATTCCAGGGCTACATGTTCGGCGGGGACGGCTGGGACGAAGATGTATTTTTCAATCAGCTCGGCGCAACCCCGGGACACTGTTTTTTCGCATCAATGTTTTCCGCCAGATATGACAGCCCGGAAACCCGTCATTTTCTGGAAGTGGTACGAAAAGAAACAGGCGGGAAGGAACCGGGGGTATGTGAAGCGCAAGGCTATGATACCATGGGCATAGTTGCGCAGGCGATCCAGAACAGCATTTCCGAACGTGATATCCGCGATGCATTATACAACACCAAAGATTATCCGGGCGTCACCGGCAAAATCAGCATCGACTCCAACAGAAACGCGATTAAAAGCCTGTTTATAAAAGAAGTTGTAAAGAAAACAGACGGGTTCTTCGGACCCAGACTGATTGCGGTGATAGATCCGGCAAACAGTAAAAATGATAAACAATAAGGATTATGACACGTGAACAGTTACCATGTTAAAAAAATTGCCCATCCGGCGGATATTTCCGCAGACTGGAACAGCGCCGATTGGAAGACTGTGGAAATTATAAAAATCAATAATTTCCGTTCCGAAAGCAGTGATCACCGCCCGGAAGTGGAATGCCGGCTCCAGCATGACGGCAAAGGCTTCTACGGACTTTTCCAGGTTAAGGATAAATACGTCCGTTGCGTGGTAACCGAGTATAACGGCAGTGTCTGCAAAGACAGTTGCGTCGAATTCTTTGTGGAGCCGCCCGGCGGCCAGGGATATTTAAATTTCGAATTCAACTGCGGCGGCGCCATGCTGCTTTATCATGTGAAAGATTGCTCCAGAACGGACAAGGGATTTAAAGAGTGGGCCGCGGTGCCCGAAAGCGAAGCCGGAGCAGTGAAGATTTTTCACACCATGCCGAAGGTTGTTGATCCGGAAATAATCGATGAAAAGACCTGGCGGTTGGGATTTTACATTCCGTTTGCTCTTTTCGAATCGAAAATCAACGGACTGAAAACAGCTTCCGGCCAGACTTGGCGGGGAAATTTTTATAAATGCGGCGACAAGACGTCGCATCCGCACTGGGCTTCATGGAATCCGGTTTCTGTGCTTAATTTTCATCTGCCGGAGTGTTATGGCAACATAATTCTTGGCTGATATAACGGCGTTCAGGGAAGAATCTCTAGTCGAGTTCTTGTCTGAACGCTTTGATTTTAAGGCTGAGAATCTTTCTTTTGTCGGCTTTAAGAACTGTGAAGTGGGCCACCCCTTCAATGTTCAGCGCTTCTCCGGCTTCCGGTATCCTGCCGAATTCCCCGCAGACATAACCGCCGACCGTGTCCACATCCTCATCTTCGGGAATTTCAATTTCGAGAATTTCGTTTACATCGCTGATCAGGCTTCTGGCGTCAACGATGATCGACCCGTCCTCCAGCTTGACCGGTTCCGGCTCCACATCCTCTTCGGAGTCGTACTCATCGCGGATTTCTCCAACGATTTCCTCCAGAATGTCTTCCAGGGTCACGACGCCGGAAGTGCCGCCGTATTCGTCTATAATAATCGCGACATGGATACTGTTGTTCTTGAACTCTTTCAGCAGATCGCCGACGTTTTTGGTTTCCGGCAGAAACAACGGTTTATGGGTAAGTTCTTCAATCTTTTCGCACTGTCTGGAATCGTCCAGAAAATCTTTTGCGTACAGAATACCCTTGATTTCGTCAATATTGCGCTGATAGACCGGAATGCGGCTGTGCCCGCTGGACACAAAGGTCTGCTTTGCTTCTTTAATGGTTGCAGTAGACGGCAGCGCAATCATATCGACCCGCGGCGTCATGATTTCCCGCACCGGAGTGTAATCCAGGTCGAAAATCCCTTTTATCATGCGCTTTTCATCTTCCTCCAGCGCTTCTGAACCTTCTTCCTCGGAATCCTGTTCCACCAGCGACATGATTTCATCTTCGGCGGACGGCTTTGCTTCCGCCCCTTCCTTGCTCTTCCAACTGAGAATGCTTTTTTCCACAACCTGCATCAGGATGACGACCGGGCGGAAACAGGTGATGCGGAGCGCGATAATCAGCGGCATGGTAATGTTCAGAATCTTAATATCCAGGCGGCTGTTGATGATGCGCGCCAATTCTCCTGAAAAAATCAGAAAAAGCAGGATAATGCCGGAAACGGAGCCAATCCGCAACGCGGGCGAGATTCCCGGTTTCAGATCATAGGAAACTTGCATGGCCCCCATGCCGATAAATGCGATCAGAAAAAATCCCAGCAGGCCGAAGACGACATTGAATTCATTCTGGCGTTCCAGCCAGTCTTCCAGCTTTTTGGCGAGTTCCTTGTTTTCGGTTTCAATGCGCCTGATGCGCCCTCTGCTCAGGCCGCTAAACCCCTCCCAGGTGCAAAGCAGCCAGATAAAGCCGATACAGACGGCGCATAATAATTCAAAACTCATATAGAAAATCACTCCGCTTTCAGGAGCCGTAAAAAAAGAAACTTTACATCTTCGCAATTCTCCCGGATGCCTTTGTGTTCGCCGGTTCGTTACATACTTTCAGGTATGCGCCTCTCCGGCAATTCACAAAATCACTTCGGGATATTTCGCGAAACTTGTCAAATTTATTTCTTAACAACTCCCTGCTACAATTTAATTCAGTTTCTCTTGAACTCAAACACGGTTTAAATATTATTTCAGCGGGAAGGGAATATTTCGTCCAGCGGAAATTCGCGACGTAATACCGCCATGACTTCTTTCTCACGGCGGCGCATTATTTTTCTGGATGCCGGATCGAGATCGTCTTCACCGGAAGCATGCAGAAAACCATGAACAATATAAAGCGTCATTTCCTCCGCGTAGGAAGAATCTTCTCTTGCCGCGCCTTCCCGGGCAGCGACGTCTCCGCAAACGACCAGATCAACCCCGGCATCGCCGGGCTCAACCTCTCCCCCGTCAAAGTAGCTGAAAGTTATTACGTCAGTCGTGCCTTCATGCTGAAGGAAATTCCAATTGATGCCGGCCATGGCTTTGTCGCCGGCAAACATCAGGTTGGCGATCCAGTCCTTGGATGTGTCCAATCCGCTGAGCGCCGCGGCTTTTTCAAGCATTTTTTTAATCAGTTTGCGGTTCGGCGGGGGAAGGGTTTTTACCTTCCATGAATATGTCGTCTTCATCATTCTCTCCGTCTTTCGGATATGCAATCCGGCTGTGATACATCGTAATCAGGGTTTTAACGAAACTTTCCCTTATTTTGGCCAGCTCGGCAATGGTCAGTTTCGCATTGTCCAGTTGGCCGTCTTTAAGTCGTTTGCGGAATATTTCCCAGACCAGGTTTTCTATTTTGGCCGGGGTCGGCTTGGGCAGGGACCGCGAGGCGGCCTCGCAGGCGTCCGCCAGGCTGATCAGGACAACTTCCTTCTCCTGCGGAAGAGGGCCGGCATAGCGGTATTCCTGCTCGTCAACGGTTGAGCCGTCATCTTTGGCGTCTTCCAGCGCCCGCTTGTAGAAATAGTAAACGATGTCAGTGCCGTGATGCTGCTGGATGGCATCCCTGATTATTTTCCTGAGATTGTATTTCAGCGCCTGGTCAATGCCCTCTTTAACGTGGTTCTGGATAATCAGGCTGCTCATTCTGGGATGCAGTTCAACGTGTTTTTTATCCGCATTAAGATTATTTTCAGTGAAGTATTCCGGTTTTGCCAACTTCCCGATATCATGGAATAATGCGCCGACCCTGGCTTTGATCGGGTTGGCATTGATTTCTTTTGCGGCATATTCCGCCAGCGTGGAAACCATCAGGCTATGGTAGAACGTTCCCGGGGCCTCCAACTGTAACCGCTTAAGCAGCGGATGGTTATAATCGGAAAGCATCAGCAGCGACATGTTGGTGCTGATATTAAACACCATTTCGAAAATGAAAATCAAAATCAACGCGACGGTCGCGGTGGCGAATCCGTTGACGAAAGAAACTCCGGCCGACCACAACAGCATTTTCGATCCGGCTGACCATAAATGCATTTTCGACTCCGGTTGAATTTGCCACAACAGATTGAAATCCAGAACCCAGAAGGAAATAAATATAATAAATACGCTCCTGACAAAAAATGAACGGTAATTTGTGGCGTTTCTTACCACCAGCGCGGAAATGCAGCAGACCACCAGTCCTTCAATGGCAATATCGAAAGAATTGCCCATGACCATCGAAGTAATTGCGGCAGTAAAAAAGCCGACGTATATTGCCACCCGCAATCCCAGCATCGCCGCCAGCAGAATGGCGCTCAGCGCCAGCGGGATGGCATCGTTAATCAGACCGGGAGGAATTGCAAAACTTGAGCTTAAAAAGTAAAAAAACTCGGCAAACGCCAGGTTCAGCGCCAGCGAGATGATAATGACGGTGGCGCACAAGCATATTTTCTGGTTGCTTTTGACCACTTCCGGATGAATATGAAACATATAAAGACCAATGAAAACCATCAGGAACAGGCTCCAGACAAGATCCCTTATGGCTTCCTGGGTAGAAAACCGGTCCTGCAATTTTTCCTGTCCGGCCTTTTCGTAAGCTCCAAGCAGATTAAGTTCTTTTGCGGTTATAATCTGGCCTTTTAAAACCAGCGGCTGAAATTTTTTAATCTCAACCATGAACGGAGCCACCAGTTTTTCAGCCTCTTTCTTTTTTATCTCTGTCTGGACGGGATCAAGGATCAGATTGCCTTTGGCGCCGATAATGGCGGATGATGCTTGAATAAGCGCATTGCGCATTGCCTGCCGGTCTGACTGGGAAGAGTAATATTTCAGCAGCGAGTCGGATAATTCCGTGGCGGCATCCTGCGGAATCAGGATTTCAATTGCCTGTTTCGGAAAACGGTCCCTGCCGCGAATGTCAATAATCCTGATCTGCTGTCCGACTTTATAGCTTTCCCGGTCTTTCTGGCTTAAAATGCCCTGTCCGAGAATCAACTCCAGTTCCCGCAAATAGTTTTCCCAGAGCTGTTCGTCTTGAACCAGGGAATAAAAAACCTGGACGGAATTATTATCCAGCGCGGAAACTAAAATGGCCATAGGGCTCTTAGCGGGAAGAGGCTTAATTTTCTGTTTTTCGTTATCTATGCGGGCTTTTACCGCGGCGGCGAAATCTTCAGCACTTTTGATGCTTTGCTTGACGTCATCTTCAGAAATTTTGAAATACAGCGGAACCGCTTCAACCGCCAGGTGTTTCTTTTCCAGTGTTTTGTCTTTGTCTTCATATAAAAAGTCAAAGTCGGCAAAAATAGTTTTTGGCGCCTGCTGCTTTAAAACCAGCGGCATATTCCCGCCGTGGTGGGTAGGAAAAGATAACAATCCCGCACAGAACAACCATAAAATGAATAAAATGAGGAAGCCGAGCACTTTGGAATGATCGGCTGCGGCAATCAGCCGGTTGTCTTCCGTCCGGCGCTTTCTGGAGCCGATAAAACCGTGCTGTCCCAGCCGGCGGCGGCTGAGCATTCGATTAATAGGGTCTTTAATGAATGAAAACATGACTGCCTTTACAACGCCTGCTGATATGCGTTGATGATTTTTTCAACCAGGGCATGCCTTACAACATCCCGGGATGTAAATTTGCAAAATGCGATTTCAGGAATGGCCTGCAATGTTTTTTCCGCGTGAAGCAACCCCGATCTTTCGTGTTTGGCCAGGTCGTTCTGGGTTGGATCGCCGGTAATTACACATTGCGAATCGTATCCCAGACGCGTCAGGAACATTAGCATCTGCTCTTCCGTGGTATTCTGCGCTTCATCCAGAATGATGAACGCGTTATTTAAAGTTCTGCCCCTCATGAAAGCCAGCGGCGCAACCTCAATGATGTTCCGTTCAATCAGCGAAGAGGCTTCTTCAAAAGAAATCATATCGTAAAGCGCATCGTAAAGCGGACGCAGATAAGGCAGGATTTTTTCTTCAAGATTGCCGGGCAGAAATCCCAGATTTTCTCCGGCCTCTTTGGCGGGACGGGTGAGAATGATGCGGCTGAATCTGCCTTTGAGCAGTGTCGAGACCGCCATTGCCATCGCCAGATATGTTTTGCCGGTTCCTGCCGGGCCGATTCCGAAAACAATATCTTTTTCGCGGATTGCGCGCAGGTATTCGAGTTGAGCTTTGCTGCGGGGAATGATGTCGCGTTTTTTCGAGCCGACGGCAATTCTTTCGGCAAAAAGCAGTTTTAATTCAGCATCGCGGTGATCCCGGAAAGCTTTAAGAATCTGGTCGAAGTCGTTTTGATCCAAATGTCTGTCGCGCAACAGGAAAATGCGCGACAGTTCATTCAGGAATTCTTTTGCGCGGTTGACTTTATCGCGGGAGCCGGAGAGTTTGATCCAGAAGTCCCGGGAAACCAGCGAGATTCCAAGCTGATCCCCGGCCTGTTTTACATTTTTATTGATATGTCCCGCAAAAACTTCGTTCAGGGACAGGCCATTCTCAAAATAAAATTTATCTTCAACAGCCATTAAAATATTTGCTTCAGCGAGCCGGAATCTGGAGCTTCATGCCCGGAACGATCCGATCACTTCCTTTGAGAACCTTCTGATTCGCCGCTTTTATCTTGGAAGTAGTGGTCTTAAACTTCTTGGCAATTTTGCCGAGACTGTCATTTTTCACCACGGTATAGGTTTCCGTCTTGCCGGCGGCAGTTTCCGGAGCCGCGGCTACGGGTGCGGCGGCAGCGGTTTTGTCATCTGTAAGCACCGGAGCCGCGGCGGGAGTTGCGGCAGCGGGAGTGGATTCAACAACCGCGCCTTCCGGAGTAACCGCCGGGGTGGCTGTCTCGCCGGTGGTCGCGCCGCCGGGAGTTAATACAATTTCACCTTTATCAATCGGCGTCGGATTCAAAATTTTATCCGGCGGAATCGTCTGGGGCGGAGTCCAGGAAGAATAATTCTTCTTGACATATTTTTCCCAGCGAACTTCATCTTCACCCATCGGTTTCTGAGCCAATTGCGGAGCACAACCAAAGGTACCGACTAAAAGAACACAAGCCATAAAATAAAAGGATCTCATTTCTGTTTTGCCTCCCTGCTAAAAATTATTTTGTTTCCCGGTTAATACTTTCCGGAAATATCTGAATCGCACTTGTATATAAATCTGCGAAATCAGTTTCTTCTATACTATACGTTAATAAAAGATCAAAGCAAAGCTGATAATGCTAAAATTTCTAAGCAAAATCAACTGAATTCATAAAAATTACTCAAAACGCTTGAAAACGATCGCTCCGTTGTGTCCGCCAAACCCCAGATTGGTATTGACCGCATACCTGATTTTTCTTTCTTTGGCGGTATTCGGAGTAATGTCCAGATCGCAATCCGGGTCCGGCGTTACATAATTAATCGTCGGAGGAATGATTCCGGTCTGTATTGCCTTGACGCAGGCAATGGATTCAAGACCGCCGGCGGCGCCCAACCCGTGTCCGGTCGTTCCCTTGGTGCTGCTTACTGAAACTTTGTAAGCGTGATCGCCAAAGGCGGCTTTTATCGCCTTGGTTTCAAATTTATCGTTAAGCGGGGTGCTGGTCCCGTGAGCATTGATGTAATCAATTTCTTCCGGCTTGACTCCGGCATGGCCCATTGCCATTTTTATCGCCCTGGCCGCGCCCATTCCTTCCGGATCCGGCGAAGTAATATGATAAGCGTCTCCGGTGGCGCCGTAGCCGACAATTTCAGCGAGAATGTTGGCTCCGCGTTTTTTCGCGTGTTCGAGCTCTTCCAGAATCATCACGCCGGCGCCTTCCGACATGACAAAACCTTCACGGTCGGCATCGAATGGCCTGCTGGCGTGCATCGGATCGTCATTTCTCTGGCTCATGGCTTTCATGGAGCAGAAACCGGCAAATCCAAGCTTGACAATAGAAGCTTCGGTGCCGCCGGCGATCATAATATCCGCATCGTCGCGTTTGACCATCCAGAAGGCTTCTCCGATGGAATGACATCCGGTCCCGCATGCGGAGACAATGCCCATGTTGGGGCCCTGCGCGCCGTAACGCATGGAGAGATTGCCGGAAGCCATATCGATAATCATCATTGGAATAAGCAGCGGTGAAACTCTGGAAGGTCCGCGCGAATCTAATATAGTATTTTGTTCGGTCAGGATTTCAAGTCCGCCGATTCCGCTGGAAACCAGCACGCCGACTCTGGTGCGGTCAATGCCGCTGCCGTCAAGCTGCAAGGGGAGTCCGGCCTCAAGCATCGCTTCGTCGGCGGCGGCGACTGCGAACTGGCAGAACAGGTCAAGGCGTTTGGCCTCCTTTACCGGCATATATTTGGAAATGTCGAAGTTTTTGACTTCCCCTCCAATCTGGGTACGGTATTCTGAGACGTCGAAACGGGTGATTTTTCCAAGGCCGCAACGGCCGTTGACTAAAGCATCCCAGAAATCGACAACGCAATTACCTACGCAGGAAACCACGCCGGTTCCAGTTATAACTACACGCCTTTCATTCATCTAAATACCCTCAATATGTCGCGTTAATAAAAAAAATGGGCCACGCCAGCATGTGAAGTGACCCATCTTACTAAGACTTCCGGAAGCTTATTCTTTGCTCTTGCTCTCGATGTACTTGATGGCTTCGCCAACAGTAGTCATCTTTTCGGCATCTTCGTCAGGAATATCTGAACCGAATTCTTCTTCCAGGGCCATTACGAGTTCAACCTGGTCCAGAGAGTCAGCGCCCAGATCTTCGATGAATTTTGCATCCAAGGTGACCTGATCTTCTGAAACGCCAAGCTGTTCAACAACGATTTTCTTTACTTTTTCTGCAACTGAAGACATTTGGTATCTCCCTTTTTTGTGTTCTTATTTGTTCTGGAAATAATTTTTACTGTTATTTAATTATCCAAGTCGTCTTTTACAATGCGACAAGATTCGAAAAAATCAAATCTTTTTCTAAAGATTGTCGCGAAAAAGACGATTACATCAACATTCCGCCGTCAATATTGATAACTTGCCCGGTGACATAGTCCGAATCAGGCGAGCACAGAAAATAGACGACATTGGCCACATCTTCCGCGGTTCCGCCCCGTTCCATCGGAATCACCTTCATGAAGGCTTCAATGGCTGCCGGCGGCAGTTTTTCCGTCATGTCGGTCTTGATAAAACCGGGAGCAACGGCGTTGGACATGATGTTGCGCTTGGCAAATTCCTTCGCCACGGTCTTGGTCAAGCCGATAACCCCGGCTTTGGATGCGGAGTAGTTGGCCTGGCCGGCGTTGCCCATCCGCCCGACGACGGAGGCGATGTTAACGATTTTGCCGTAGCGCGCTTTCATCATCGGACGGATCGCCGCTTTGATGAAGTTGAACGTTCCTTTAAGATTGACGGCAATCACGGAATCCCATTCGTTTTCGCTCATTCTCAGCAAAAGATTGTCGCGGGTGATGCCGGCGTTGTTAACCAGAATGTCAATTTTGCCGAATTTTGCAATAACCGCGTTGACGGTGGCTTCCGCTTCTTCGAGTTTAGCCACGTTTGCGGCAAATGCGGCGGCTTCGATTCCCTGGGATTTGAACTCGGCGGCGGTTTTTTCCGCGACGTCAAGCATAATGTCAACGATTGCCAGGGAGGCACCTTCATCGGCCAGGCGCTGACAAATGGCTCTGCCGATTCCGCGGGCTCCGCCGGTAACCAGCGCGACACGCCCTTTTAAACTTCCTTCACTGCACATAATAAACCTCTTGTTTGTTTTTGGTTGACTAATTTAACGAAAATGCATTCAGGCTTTCATTACTGTTAATATTGAACGCCGCAATGTTGCTGTCGGTTCTCTTTAAAAGTCCGGCAAGAACGGCGCCCGGACCGAATTCGATCATGGTGTCGCCGCCGGCGGCGATCATCCGCCTGACGCAACCCTCCCAGCGAACGCTGCCGGCCACCTGGGAAACCAGATTGCTTTTGATTTCATCGACGGAAGCAGCGGCTTCCGCCGTAAAATTCTGGAATACCGGAACCGCCGGACTGTTCATCGGAGTGTCATCCAGCACCGGCTTCAACTGTTCGCCGGCTTTGAACATCAGCCTGGAATGAAACGCCCCCGCCACTTTCAGCGGAAATATTTTTCGGACCCCTTTTTCTTTAAGCATATTGACTGCGGCTTCCACTTTACTTTTCTGGCCGCTGATGACGATTTGGCCGGGACTGTTGAAATTTGCCACATCAATATCGCATGCTTTGCAGACTTCGCTGATAAGGCCTTCCTCGCCGCCGAGGACGCTGGCCATTCCCCCGTCGGTTTCGCGACAGGCGGCATCCATCAGTTCGGCGCGGCGGGCAACCAGTTTCAGGCCGTCTTCAAAGGAAAAGACCCCGGCGGCAAACATCGCGGCATATTCGCCCAGACTCAGTCCGGCGCAGCCGACAGGCGTCACCTGCGGAAACTTTTGTTTGAATGCGGCAAGCGCGGCGCAGCTCATCGTGTAAATTGCCGGCTGGCAAAAGCGGCTTTCTGTCAATTTTTCTTCCGGTCCGTTGAAACAGACATCGCTGACCGGCCAGCTGAGAGTTTTGTCCGCTATGGCAAATATCTCCGCGGCAGCAGAATTGGCGTCGCACAGGTCTTTACCCATGCCGACGGCTTGAGCTCCTTGACCGGAAAAGGCAAAAAATGCTTTCATGAACTTCCTTTTGCTTATTTTTGTTTTGTTCCCTCATGCTTCCGGCCCGGCCATTAAGCTCAAAAGATGACCCGCTTTCGGCATTTATCCCCTTAAAAGAACAAGATAATTTGGTTAAGTTACAACCATTTACGGCATTTTTCAAGAGAGCCGTTTTCCCCTGTTGATTCTTTTTCCTCGAATTTTTAGGAGCTGTAAAAAAATAACCTTGACAAGTTTCGCGAAATATCCCGAAGTGATTTTGGGAATTGCCGGCGAGGCGCATACCTGAAGGTATGTAACGAACCGGCAAACCCGAAGGCATTCGGGAGAAGCGTGAAGATGTCAAGGTTATTTTTGTACGGCTCCTTAGTCCGGCGCGGTGAAAGACGCGCAACTTATTTGAACCATTGCAATTGGTTTTATTTTTTTGTTTTATTTTGAAACAGCCTATTGACAAAGCATGAATAAATAGATATAATCTATATCATACATGATATCACACATGGGGATTATGATGTTAGAAACAAAATACATAGATTTAAGTGTTTTAATAGAAAAAGGCATAAAAGAAGGCCTTTGGAAAGAACGTCTGCCAAGCGTTAGAGAACTGAGCAAGGAGTTAAATGCCGACCCTGCGACGGTTTCAAAGGCGTTCAGGCTTTTGTCCGAAAAAGGGTTTGTCAGTATTCGCGGCAACAAAGGCACCTATATAACCCAGCCGGGAAAATGCGTAAAACATAAAGTCATTGGCATCGTGGGAATGGGCACCGACAATCCGCGTTACTTTGAAGAACTTTCCGTGATGGAAAAAACCGCGGAGGCGAACGGTTATAAAGTGGTAGGTCTCGTGCATAAAAATGATTTGTTTGTCAAAGGGATGAATCTGCTTCTCAGATTCCCGGTTGACGGCTATATCTTCATGTATTCAAGTTTGTCTCCCGAAATCGCTTTTTCGCTGCGGGAAAACGGCATTCCTTTTGTCGCCTGCAACAAGCCGACCGGCATTCCCGGCGTAAACTGGGTTGACTTCGATTCCGAAGCCGCCTTAGAAAAAGGGTTGTCTTATCTGATCGGCCTTGGTCACAAAAGAATAGCCCATATTGATTTTTACAGTACCGCTTATAATTACAGCGAAAGAATCCTCAATACTTACAAAAAGGTATTGTCTGAATCCGGAATTCCTTTTGATGAATCGATTTTCATTTCGAAGAATATTGCCTCGTATTACCATATATACGGAGAGAATTATCTGAAGGCGTGCGAAGCGTATGGCGCGGATTGCGCCGTTGAAATCGCAAAACAAAAGGAAAAACCGACCGCGGTTTTGATTGCGTATCCGCAAATGGCCTACAGTTTCATCGAAAAATTGAAAATAAATAAAATTAAGGTTCCCGGCGATATCTCGGTCATGTCTTATAACTCTTTTCATGATAAGGATGATTTTTTAACAGTCCTGTTCAATGATTATGAAAAGAGGAGCTCCACGGCGGTAAAGATACTGATGCATTGCATAGACAACCCCTACAGCGAAGCCAAACAGGAATTAATAGAAAGCAAGATTATTGTTAAGAAAAGCGTGTCTGATATAAAGAACCGCGAGAAAGTTCAAAAAAAGATTTTAAGGAAAAGAGATTTGTGTTTGACGGGAAGCGTTTAAGGATTCAGAACGCTGAAAAGTTAGGGTTTGCAATAGGCTTAATTTAGAAAACGATATTGTAAAGGAGGTCATTATTATGAAAAAGTTCTCTTTATCTCATCCTTTTTCCTGCTTGCCCGGAAAACGAATTTTTACGCTTATCGAACTCCTCGTTGTGATTGCCGTGATTGCCATCCTTGCCAGCCTGCTTCTGCCGGCGCTTCAGCAAGCCAGGCTGAAAGCTTATGAAGCCAAATGCCTGAATAATCTTAAACAAATAGGCTTCAGCACCTTCAGTTACGCCGCCGATTACTATGATTATGCGCCATACGGGCAGTTTGGCGCCAACTATATGTACACCAATAACTTTAACAATATATTTCAAAAATATATCGGCACCGCGAACATGATAAAAGACAAGACCGGATATTCCCAGTCAATTCTTGTAATGTGTCCTGCCGGAAAACGTTTTGATGAGTCCGCCAGCCCCGGTGTTCCAAATTTCAGTTACGGCTTCAATGACACGATAAGCCGTTCGTTCGGCACTCTCTCCGCCGCCAAAATACAATATCGACTGGCTGATATTTTAAAGCCGTCGAAGAAGTTTATGATCAATGACGGAACTGCCGGCAACGGCCTGACGAGCAGCGCCAACTTCATGTTCCGCCATAATAATGCGGCCAATGTCATTTTTGTTGACAGCCATGTTGAAACGTTGAAATGGGTTGTGTTAATTCCGTATGACGCCCCTAAAAATACCAACTTTTATTAATACAATGGCTGGCTCAATTAACAGATTGAATTTCGAACGTCAAAAAATTAATCATAAAATGAAAACATTGCTCGAGCGCCGGCTTGAGCCGCAAACAAAAAAGGGAGTATTATGAAAAAAAAGTTTTCTGTAATGATGTGCGCATCACTAATGATGGTGTCTGTTTGTCTGCCGAATATGGTCAATGCGGCGCAAATCAAGGTCACGGCGTCATCAACGGAAACGGACGCTCTTGCCGCGGAGAAAGCGGTTGACGGCGATATAAATACCAGATGGTCAAGCACTCCTGACGATGGTCAATGGCTTGAGCTTGATTTAGGCGCGGTAAAAAAGTTTTCCGGACTGAAAATTCTATGGGAAACTGCTTTTGCCAAAGAGTATGAAGTCTTAGTGGCAAATGATAAGCCGGTTCAGTACAAAGACTGGAGAAAGGTTTACTCAACAGCAGACGGCGCCGGCGGACAGGAGAATGTTAAATTTGCTGAACAGTCAGCAAGATATATAAGATTGAATTTAATAAAACGCGGGACCGGCTATGGTTTTTCAATTTTTGAAATCGCATTATTGCCGGAAGCCGGTAAAACAGAAGCTGAAGTTCCCGCAGTTAACACCGCCTCAGGCATTAAAGTCAGAGCATCATCCGTGGAAACCCCCAATTTTTCCGCGGACAAGGCCATTGACGGCGATGTAAATACCAGATGGTCAAGCGAATGTAAGGACGAGCAATGGATCGAATTTAATTTCGGGATTGCAAAATCATTTGACGGCTTGACTATTACCTGGGAGCTGGCGTTTACAAGGAATATGGGTTGATTGCGCGCTTGCCGCGCAATAACCCCTCTTGAACTGGGCCGTGGGATATGGGGATTGCTTTTTCTCGAGGTCTCTTAACAGGCTGAAGCAGTGCATTTTCGACAGTTCAATCCTGGCGTA
>CAIKZE010000386.1 GCA_903831825.1 uncultured Lentisphaeria bacterium
TTAGTTGAAATGTTATACTATTACTTTTCAAAACAACCTATCACCCAAACATTTATGTAGGCTGTTTTGAAAAGCAATAGTGATTTTTCTTGGCCCGTTTTAACCCGCCCCTGAGTGGCCCATTTTGACCGCCCCGTGACACCATGGGAAACAAACCCCTCACGAGGGGAAAAAACAGTAGAAATTAATGTATCGGGTAAAAGGATTAAATCAAAGTTTCGAATTGAGATAACAGTACGTAACCAAAATAAGCCGATACAATTACTGTTTAATGGGTTAGACAAGTAGCTCAGTCCTCCAATTAAACAGAAATCAGATATTATAAATTATGCATTAGCGAGTAATTTAATATCTCGATCCTTTATCTCTAATGGCGAAACAATTTCTGGGATATTTAAACTATCAGAGAAAAATATTATCTCTTTCCCAAAGTAATGCTCTTTTGCGCTATAACTAATGTTATAAACTAAATTTCTAACTTGTAAATAGAGCTCAACGATAGGAAGAACATTATCATATGATACAATCCAATTATTATCTAAAAGAAGAATTCTATTAGCAATATCAGCATGGTCTTCTTCCGTGTAAAAATTCCGGTACAAGCCTTGCCCTTTTGCATAATATGGAGGGTCAAAATAAATTAAATCATGCGCAGTTAATTTGGGCTGTATGATATCAATTAGAGCCATTGCATCTATGTTATATAACTCAATTTGATTTTTGGCTGTTGCAATTTTTTTTATCCGGAGTATAAGATTTTGTTTATTAAATCTAGCATTTATAAGAAAATTGCCATCTTGATTTTTACCACCAATAACTCCCCCTTTAAGAATTCCTGAACGATTAGTGCGATTCAAAAAAAATGTTGAAAAACCAAGGTCTAATATGTCCGGTGATTTTGCACATTGAACCGCTTTCTGCTTATACCATGTATCAATATTCACATGAGTATCATGAATTTTTTGACACAACTCTTCTGTATGATTAATTACACATTCCCAAAAAGCCCATACAGATATATCTGCATCATTAATAATTATACGCCGGACATAATTTGATAATAACAATTCGCAAGCTATTCCTGCGCCACCTGCATATGGCTCTACATATATCCCTCCAATAAAATTATTTTGAAGCAAAATGTATTTTAGAAAACGTATTAACTTACCCTTACCACCCGGATAACGTAATGGGGATGTAAAAGCCATTTTCTACCTCATTTCTTTTATATATTAAAATAAACTTCCAATTTCTGCCAATATTGGTACAAACTTTCATTACTTGGTATTCTTGAATATACATTGTGAGTTTGAAGATTTAAAGAATCTAAATCAATATAGTCATGATTGTGGGTTATAAAGTATTTTAAAACAACTACATTGCTCCCATTTAAGTAAGCAATAAGCCGCAGAAAATGGAGACCAAAGGGAAGGTTCGGGATCGTAAAAAAATTAATGTTCCCGGAGAACAGTCTCGTCCAAAGACTCTTTCCTGATTCTGATGTCGCCGCTGTATAATTTAAGTGTTTTGCCTCCGGTTTCAAAAAATATTTCTCCGGATTCGCCGATATCAACAATCCGGCCTTGAAGTGTTTTCTGTCCGGCGTCAATAATTTCAACCGGCTTGCCGATCAGCAGATTTTCCTGTTTCCACAGCTTGAACAACGGCCTGGGCGATTTGGAATAATCCGCATAATATCCGCGGAGCGCATCCGCTAACGCATCTACGGCTGATTGCAGATCAAATTTTCTGCCGGTTTCAGCCAACAGCGAAGTTGCGGGCTGGTCAATTGCATCAAGCGTTGACTGGGGCATATTAATATTAATCCCGATCCCGGCAACGATGCCTGAAGGCAGCCTGCTCTCGCACAAAATCCCGGCAATTTTTTTAAATTCGCAATAGATATCATTCGGCCATTTTATCCAGAATTTGACGCCGGGGGCGGCATCCCGCAACATCTTCAACGCTCCCAGGGACGCGATGATTGAAGCATTGCAGACCGGCGGCGCAATGTTTTTCATTACAAACGTCGCGTAAATATTTTCCCGCGGCGGGGAAACCCAGGTTCTGTCCTGCCGTCCTTTGCCGGCGGTCTGGAATTCAGCGGCAACCAGAGTTCCGTCAGCCAGCGCGTCAAAATTATTCATGGCATAACGATTGGTCGAATCGACTTCGGACAGCCGGATTATTTCAGGCTTTGTTTGCATAATGCCTCAAAATAATAACGGAAGACCGGTTAAAGTCTTCCGTCAAATCATTGTTTCAACAACAATATTACTATTCCTGCGAACGGTGTTTCGGATTCATGTGAAGACATTTCTTCGGACATACTTCGACGCAGTAAGAACATACAATGCAGCGATACGGATCCAGCGTCCAGGTTTTGTCCGGTTTTCTGGTGACCGCGATCGCGTTAGCCGGGCAGCGTTTGGCGCAAATTCCGCAGTAGATGCAGATATCGGGATCGATTTCAAGCTTGCCGCGGGCGCCGGCGAACGGCGTTCTTACTTCGTACGGATACAGCCTGGTGGCGTATTTGCTTCTAAGATTTTTGAAAACATTGCCAATTATCGTAAACATAGTTTATCTCTCCGTACAACTGATACATGGGTCAATTGAAATCACGATTACCCCGACATCGGCAAGTTCGCAACCGGCCAGCATCGCCAGCACCGGCGGAATATTTGCGAAAGTAGGAGTACGAACTCTTAAGCGTTCCAGCATGTCGGTTCCATTGCCCTTAAGGTAATAAAGAACTTCGCCGCGGGGCTGTTCCGCCCGCGAAATCACTTCTCCGTCAGGTTTGGTCTTGAACGGAACATTAATCGAGCCGGAAGGGATCTTGCCGATTGCCTGCCGGATAATGTTCAAGGACTGATATAATTCTCTGACGCGGACTTTAGTTCTCGCATAGCAATCGCCGTCAGTCTCAACCATCGGTTCAACGTCGAGTTCGCCGTAAGCGGCGTAACCCTGAGTTCTCAGGTCCATGGCAATACCGCTGGCACGGGCAGTCGGTCCGACCGCGCCTCTTTCGTAAGCGACCTGTTTATCAAGGATGCCGACGCCGCACAGCCGCTGTTTCACGCTGTAATCATTGAGCAGCACCGGCATATGTTCGTCAAGTTCTTTTTCCACGGTGACCAGAGTTTGCAAGACTGATTTCAGCAGTTCTTCGCTGACGTCTTTTCTTACGCCGCCGATGCAGCAGGTGCCGAGCAGAACGCGCGCCCCGGTAGTGGCTTCCATCGCATCCATAATATGTTCGCGGGTTCTCCAGAGCTGCATGAAAAGGTTTTCGAAGCCGAACGAGTCAGCCAGCAGGCCGGTGGCCAGCAGATGGCTGTGCATTCTGTGCAGTTCGCTCCAGATCACGCGGAGATATTGGGCGCGGGGCGGGGGAGTCAGCCCCATCATGCTTTCAATGCCCATGCTGTAGGTCAGCGAATGGATGAAACTGCAGATGCCGCAAATGCGTTCGATCAGATAAGTATCCTGTAAAAAATCTTTCTGTTCCGCCAGCTTTTCAAGGCCGCGGTGAACATAGCCGACCACCGGGATTGCCGAAACAACCCGTTCTTCATCAAGCACCAGACGCAACTGGATCGGTTCGGGTAGAACCGGATGCTGCGGACCGAATGGAATAATTGTATTTTTTGCCATTTTACTTCACCTCCGCGGCTTCCGCCGGTTTTCCTGCTTCGACCATCATCACGCCGGGAACCCGGCACAGCGGTCTTTCGGGAGCGGTTTCAGTCAACAGGAATCTGCCTTCATAATCGAGGACGAGACCGGTGACCTTAACTCCGAAAAGATCCTGAATTTCATTTTCCACCACCAGCGCGGCGAAAATCAGCCCGGAAATGCTTGGCAGCGATTCGCCTTTTTTCAAGCTGAGCCTGAAGTTGCTCAACTCATAATTCTTGTCAAAGTGGTACAAAATGTCGAAATGTTCTCCGCAGTCAACGCAAGTCATCGTGACGAAGCGAAACCCGAGAGGCATCTTTGACGCAACCTTGTCCAGCAGATTGTCAACTGTAATATTTTCTACATTGTTAATCATAATCAGACCGTTTTCTCTTCTTTTATTGCCGTTTTTTCCGCAGATTGCTCTTCAGAAGGCTTAAATTTACAAAGCGGTTTGGGCGCGGTCGGGAAAATTTCCCCTTTGCGTTTTCTTTCCAGAATTCCCACAGCCTTGACAATTCCGTCAATCATCGCTTCCGGTCTCGGCGGGCATCCCGGGACAAAAACGTCAACCGGAATGACCAGATCCACGTTGCCGAGAATATTATAACATCCGGCGAAAACTCCGCCGCTGGAAGTGCAGACCCCCATCGCGACTACGACCTTCGGATCGGGAATCTGATTGTAAACGTTCTGCAACACGCGGGCATTGCGGTTGTTGACCGAACCGGTCACCACCAGCACGTCCGCATGTTTCGGATTGCCGATATGCAGAATACCGAACCTTTCAACGTCATAGTGCGGGGTGAGGCATGCGAGAAACTCAATGTCGCAGCCATTGCAGCTATTGCAGTTGAAGTGTACTACCCATGGCGATTTTGAAACTGCGTTGAACATATTATTTACTCCACAGCCAGATTATGTTTGCGATTGATAAAAACAGCGGAATGGACCACATATATTTCAGCATCCATGTCGTCGTTAAACGGGAAAAAGTATTGTCCAGGATAAGGATTGCCAGAAACGCCAAGGTCTCAAGCCCGAACCCGATATAGAGATTGGTCTGCCAGAACATCATAATGATGAAGAACAGAATCGCCGTTTCGTAAAAATGCGCGATTTCTATAATTCCCAGATAGGGCCCGGCATATTCAATGGTAATCCCTTTGACAATTTCCTGATGCGCATGGTGCGAGGTGGAAACGTCAAACGGGGACTTGTTCAGCTTGATGGCCACGGCGGAGAGGAACGCCAGGAACAGCAGCGGCATTGAACACAGCATCGGTTTGCTCATGCTCATTACGCTGCTCGCCAGGAAGCTGTCCGTCTGCAGATAGATTGCGACGATAATCAAAATCAGGATCGGCTCATACGCCAGCATCTGCATGATTTTGCGCAGACTGCCGATACGGCTGTAGGGCGAACGCACGCTCATCCCGCCGAGCACCAGGCAGATTGTCGAAAACGCATGGGCGAAAAGGATCATCAGCAAATCCTGTCCCATTGCCAGAAACACCACGACCAGCATCATGAATACCAGATGCAGGAAAGCATACAGTATCTGGAGTTTGTGCAATGCCACCGGCTGTTTGGAAAACAGCTTGATGATGTCATAAAACGGCTGAATTACCGGCGGCCCTTTGCGACCCTGCATCCTGGCGGTGACTTTCCGGTCGAGACCGGCAATCAGCGCCCCGATAAACGGCGCGGCAACTAACGACACAGCAATAATAATCCATTGAGTCCAGTTTATTTTGTCCATCATAACAAATGCGCTTCCCCTAGTAATATGATAATAATAACCCATGCGATAATGTTAAGCCAGATCGTGGCCTTTTTCTCACAGATGAAGTTCTTGAGATAAGTGGTTGAAGACCATGAATTTTCGATTTTGTCGCCCATGCTTCTGAACGCGTAGCTCCTGATCCCTTCCGAATTGTGGAAGGCGGAAGTGGTATAAACGGTGCTCTCCGCGTTTTCGCCGCAGAGAAACGGCAGCCGGACGTCGGTTTCCTTGAATCTCCTCCAGACCAGCAGCCAGTATGCGATGAAAGCAATGCCGACGGCAACGAACAAAGTTACCGCGGCAAAATCGCCGGCGGCGTTAAAGACATTCCACAGCACATCGGAAATATCAGTTCTGCCGGCAAAAACCTGCTTCGTTATCGGAGCGAAGAATTTGTTGAAAATCCACATGGAGCCGAGACCGGTCAGCAACACTCCCAGCGCCAGGGTTATCAGCGAGAATCCCATTGCCGGGTCAATGCTTTCCTTGTTAAATTTCGGATGATAGGAAGAGGTTTGAATACGGCCGATCCACTTTGACCAGAAGAACACCGTAAGCGCGCTGCCGAGAATAATAAAGACCAGAATCAGCGGCGAACGAATGGTGGCTTCAATCGCCATCCACTTGCTCAGCAGCATACCGAAAGGCGGCAGCAGCATGGACATCATGCCGATCAGGGCAACACTGGTTGTAACGGGCATCCGGTACAGAATCCCGCCCATGTCTTCAATATCGCGGCTGCCGATTTTCTGTTCAATTCTGCCGACGCACAGGAACAGCAGGCCCTTGGAGATGGCGTGGAAGCAGATAATTGCCAGCGCCGCGGCATAAGCAAGCGGCGTACCGATTCCGGCGCAGGCGACTACCAGGCCGAGATTGGAGATCGTTGAATATGCCAGCACCCGCTTGGCGTTGCTCTGGGTGACGGCCAGCAGCGCGGCGCCCGCAAAGGTCAGCGCCCCGATAATCGTTATTACCATCATTACTTTCGGCGAATCATGGAAGCCGGGAGTTACGCGCAATACCAGATAGGAACCGGCTTTCACCATCGTCGCCGAATGCAGCAGCG
This sequence comes from uncultured Lentisphaeria bacterium, assembly GCA_903831825.1. GTDB lineage: Bacteria > Verrucomicrobiota > Lentisphaeria > Victivallales > Victivallaceae > CAIPAT01. Next base: position 6,543 of record CAIKZE010000386.1, read on the forward strand.
CGGAGACCGGGGTCGGAGCTATCATCGCGCCGAGCAGCCAGCTCTGGAACGGCAGCAAGGCGGATTTGGTAAACGCCGCCACGCAAAGCAGTACCATCGGAATTACGGCTTTGGCGGCCAGCAGTCCCTCAAATGATTCAGTTTTATTTTCCACCGCCAGCCAGAGCGCTCCGGCAACCATGGCAAGTCCGCCGAAAGTATTGATCAGCAGCGCGCGTTCCGCGTTTTTCTTAGATTCGCCGCCGTCCTGGCCGATCAGCATGTAAGAACATAACGTGGTGGCTTCCCAGAAAAATGAGAACCATTTCAGGTTATTGGCCATTACCAGGCCGTTCATGAATCCCAGGAACGCGATAAAGAAGAAGAAGAACTGTCCGAGCGACGCCGCCGTCGGCGGGGCATGTTCCTGATGGCTTTTCATATAACCGATCGCATAAACGGCAATGATCGGACCGACTATCGAGGTAATTAAGATCAGGATTTTGGTAAGCGGATCAGTGGCGAAATCGTAAGAATGGGTGACTGCGTGACCGGTCTGGGCAAGAATTATTTCAGCAATAATCATTCCCAGTTGCGCCAGGCTCATCAGCAGAATCAGCCAGTTCCTGATCGTCACCGCTATATACAATATTATACCGACGATGGCGACTTCCAGAATCGTGGCAATCATTTCAGATCCCGGAAGTTCAAACTGATTATTCGGTTTGATGGTGATCATGATGCCGGCGGCGGCGACAATTACCGAGCATAGGATAATACTCATGCTTCTAAGTTTATCCGGCGATAAATAGGCCACGACTCCGAAAACGACAGGCGCAATAATCAGGACTGCAAGCAGAATGTTAAAACTCATTATTTCCATGTTTTTATATCCCCAAAAGTAAAAAATATAGACCCTGAGACGGGCTTTTACAAGCAACCGATTTCGATAATTTATTGAAAAAAGTCACGTGCACTAACCGCATTTAAAATATCATATTATAATAGTGTTTTCAAGTAAGAAATCCACGAATTTACGCCTTTTTCCGACCGGCTGCTTAATTCAAACAGCAAAACGTCCGGATTGACCCCCCGAATGTACCGGCGGCATTTCTCAATGTCCCAGTCCAGATAGGGGCAGAGATCGATCTTCGTAATAATTACGGCCCTGGCGGTATTGAACAGCGACGGATACTTGAGCGGCTTGTCTTCGCCTTCCGGAGCGGACAGCAGCGCGATTTTGAAATCCTCGCCTAAATCAAACGCCGCCGGACAAACCAGGTTGCCGACATTTTCAATAAACAGCAGTTTTGTGTCCGGCTGTAAAGTCTTTTCCAGCGCCAGCGCCACCTGTCCGGCGTTGAGATGGCAGGAATCATCGGTCTCGATCTGAGTTACCGGCGCGCCCCGCCCGCGCAGCCGTTTCGCATCTTCGTCGCTCCGCTGATCGCCGACGATCACGGCGCACGGTACATCGCCTTTCAGCATGTCCAGGGTTTTCTCAAGCAGCGCCGTTTTACCGGAACCGGGTGACGAAATCAGGTTAACTGTGACAATCCCCCGGCTTTTGAGCAGCGCCCGGTTTTCCGCCGCAATCCTGTCGTTTTCCGAAAGGATGTTCATTTCCATTTCAACATGCGTGGTTTCAGAATGTTGATGATCATGCTGATGTTCGCCGTGCTCATGATGATGTTCGTGTCCGCTTTCATGTTCATGATGGTGTTCATGCACATGATAATGACCGCCGTGCTCATGGCGGTGCTCGTGAGCATTTTGGTGCATTTTATCTTTGGATGCGTCGCATCCGCAATTTTTGCACATATTCAAGCCTCCTCTATTTCCATCGATTTAATCTTCAACTCCCTGCCCGAACATATTTTGACATGCGTTGACGAACAGGAAGCACACTTCAACATAAATTTATCCACCGCTGATTTTGCGCGGCAATCCCGGCATTCCACGGATACCGGCACGGTTATTATTTCCAGCGCCAGCTTGTCCAGCGAACTCGCCTCCAACGCCAGCGGAAAGGCGAATTCCAGCGCCGAACGGTCAATTCCGGAAATCACCCCGACCTCCAGCGTCACTTTTTTTACGGTACACCCCGGATGAGTTCCGGCATAACTTTCCAGTTGTTTGATGACCGCCTCGGCGATGGATAACTCATGCATTAACAGATCCTCGGCAGTAATTCCCCGGAAGGCAGGTCTATCAGACGGCTGACTCCGGTTATGGTTTTCATCGTTACAGTTCCGGCGAGGCCGCCGACAGTACCGATCACACAGGCGCCTTTGCCTTCCGGCAACGATCTGAAACCGGACAAAATGCCGTCCGCCGCCGACTGGTCGCAAATCAGGATCATCCGGCCTTCACAGGCGACATTCAACGGATCAATGCCGAGCATCTCCGAAACCGAACGCACCCCTTCCGATACCGGAACCGCGTTCTGTTTCAATTCGATGCCGAACTCCATGCCTTCAACTATCTCATTCAACACGGCGGCAACCCCGCCCCGTGTCGGGTCGCGCATGAATTTTACTTTATCGCCGAATGGAACGGCCTGTTCCAGCAGGCCGTTCAGCGGGCCGCAATCGCTGACCAGTCCCTCGCCGGTGCGGATGCCGTTTCTGGCGGCCAGCACCGCAAAGCCGTGTTCACCGATTGTGCCGCTGACAATTACCGCATCGCCGGGCTTAATCCGCCGGCGCCCGAGTTCCAATCCCGCGACTTTTATTCCGATGCCGGACGTATTCATATATATTCCGTCGCAATTGCCTTTCTGGACGACTTTCGTGTCGCCGGTAACGATTGTCACCCCGCACCGGTTCGCCGCTTCGGCGGTAGAGTCCAGGATCCGGCGGAGGTTCTCCAGCGGAAAACCTTCTTCGATTATCAGCGCCAGCGAAAGCCATTGCGGCCGGCCGCCGGCCACGCAAACATCGTTTACCGTGCCGTAAACCGCCAGCTCCCCGATATTGCCGCCCGGGAAAAAGTACGGCGAGACCACAAAGCTGTCTGTGGAATAGATGATTTTTTCAGCGTTCAACGGCAACTCCGCCGCATCGGGCAGATTCCGCAACGGCCCGTTGCCGAAACGGCTCAGGATTTCGTCTTTTATCAGTCTGGCGCTGAGCTTGCCGCCCCCGCCATGCGCCAGTTGTATTTTCTCTTCCATATTATATCAGGTTTCCCAAGTTGTGAACATAACCGGCTGCGCCGGAACTTTATAACCACAGAGACACAGAGACACGGAGAAATCCCTTTTTTACCACGAAACACACGAAAGGCACGAAAAAACAAATACTTTTCACCATGAAGAACATGAAATCATGGTTTTAAAATAATCTCTCTCTTCATTACCTTCATGTTCCCGCGTCTGCGGGATGAAACGGTTTTTCTTATCCTGTATATCCTGTCTATCCCTGTTAAAATACAAATTTCTATTATGATTGAATCAAAATCATCCGATCACGCGTCCATATTTAAAGTACGCCGAACAAGTTCCCTCGGAACTGACCATGCAGGGGCCTACCGGATTTTCCGGGGTGCAGACTTTCGCGAACATTCCGCACTGGTCCGGGCGGATTTTGCCTTTAAGCACATTGCCGCACTGGCAGCGTTTATCCGGGTCGCCGCGCTGAATTTGGACATTGAACCTGGCCGCGGCATCATAACCGGCGAATTCCTGACGGACGGACAACCCGCTTTGCGGAATTATGCCAATGCCGCGCCACCAGGCGTCGGCAGTTTCCAGATAAGTATTGATAAAGTTTCGCGCCCGGACATTGCCCTCCGGTTTGACGACCCGCGAATACTGATTTTCGACCGTCGCCGTTCCCGCTTGGACCTGTTTAAGGATTCCAATAATCCCGTAAAGGATGTCCACCGGCTCAAATCCCGCAATCACGCACGGAATCCGGCGTTTTTCCGCAAACGGTTTATAGGCGTCCGCCCCGATGATGGCGCTGACATGCGCCGGACATAAAAACGCGTCAATCCTGATTTCCGGGTCGGAGGAAAGCGCCTCCAGCGCCGGCATGATCTGCTTGAAAGCGGTAAGAATGCTCAAATTGCCGAGACTTTTATTTATCGCGGAATCAATCACGCTCACCGCCGGGCCGACGGTGGTTTCAAATCCCACCGCCAGAAAAACTATTTCCGTATTCGGCGCTTTTTCGGCGAGTTCAACCGCCGAATCAGGGGAATAACATATTTCAACCCGGCCGCCTTCCGCGCGAAATTTAGCCAGCGAGGATTTTGAACCGGGAACATTCAGCATGTCGCCGAAAGTCGCGGGAACCACGCCCTGCCTGCCGAGTTCAATGGCGGCGTCAATATATCCGGCTTCGGTCACGCAGACCGGACAGCCCGGCCCGCTGATGAGATTGATGTTTGCGGGAAGCGCTTCGCGGATGCCGTGCCGGGCAATCGCCATGGTGTGACTGCCGCAGACTTCCATGATATTGACGGCTTTATCCAGGGAAGACGCCAGCTTCGCTATCTCGCGCAACAGCGCGGCGGCGACGTCGGAATTCCTGAATTCATCTACATATTTCATCGCGACTGCCTCTGGATTCCGGACATTTCCCGAACGAGTTCGTCAAACAGCGCGACGCTTTTTGCCGCCTGTTCCTCGTCAAGTTTTTCGATTGCAAAGCCGGCATGAATGATGACGTAATCCCCGACCGCGCACGCGTCCAGCAGTTTGAGATTGACTTTGCGGGAAACGCCCCCGGACTCGGCAATGCCGGTCCGGTCTTCATTTATCTCTATAATTTTCATCGGCACGGCAAGGCACATTTTTAAATCTCTTTTTAATTATGGGAGGGTTGTCCTCCGTGGCAACCGGCTGCTTCTGGAGTCCCGCGCCTGCGGGATCCGCGGCAACCAGGTTCCGGTTCCCGTCATTTGGAGGGTTGTCCTCCGTGGCAACCGGCTGTTTCTGGAGGGTTGTCCTCCGTGGCAACCGGCTGCTTCTGGAGTCCCGCGCCTGCGGGATCCGCGGCAACCAGGTTCCGATCCCGGTCATGACGGAGCATGACCCTCCATGTAAAACCAGTCTATGATCCGCACATTATGCGCAAAATTTTACCTTTGGTTTACAGCCCAAACGGTCAAAACCGCAAAAACAAACCTGTAAATTTACAGCTTTATTCCGATTTTACAAACTTTGGCCGCCTGGTTTAGGAATTTTATGTTTATGATTGTGCGGCAATTTTGGGATTGCGGCGCTCCCGTGCCGCTTCAGGTTACACCGGAAGCGGGATAAAAGCAACCATGCGGAAAACTTAAAAATAGCGGGAAGCTTCTACGTTGGATTCCATGAGCTCTTAGAATTTCTTTTCATTATTTTCGTGTTTTTTATGATTTTGCTATTGACAGCGACGTAATATAGTTGTTATAATGTGTAGTATAGTATGTAATATAGTTTAAATAGTGAGTTATAACCAGCGATGATTCAAAGCATTTATCATGATGTGAGCAGGAAGCTCGAAAACTATATCACCGGAAAGGAAATTTCCGGACGACTGCCGGGCGTAGGCAAATTGAGCAAAGAATTCGGTGTTAACCCGGCCACGGTTTCCAAAGCCGTAAGACTGCTTGAAAACAAAGGCATGCTGACCATAAACGGCACCAAAGGAACTTTTGTAACAGAGTCAGCGAGGAAGGTCTATAAAAGAATAGGCATCCTTGATGCCATGGAAAGAGGCTTTTCGCTTGAAGAAAAAAAAAGCATCATCCGGCTCTGCGAAAAAAGCGGTTATGAACATTTCACCATTGAGTATAACAACGCCAATTCCCCAAAAGGCATTTCTTTTATAAGTTCGTTGCCTGTAGACGGCTTTGTTTTGAATTATAAGACAATAACCACGGAACTTATCATTAGCCTCCGACAGGTAGGCAAACAGTTTGTTTCTGTAAACCAGATGTTCGACATACCCGGCGCCAGTTGGGTGGATTTTGATAACGAAGCGGCTATAGAAAAAGCCCTGAACATCTTAGCATCGCAGGGGAGAAAAAGAATTGCGCTTATTGGTTTCAGGTGGGGGCTACCGGGACATCACGAGGGGATAAAGAGCGTATACAAGAATTCTATGAACAAAATCAGCACTTTTGATGAAAGATTATGGTACGCGGAGAACGTCTATATGGACTATTATAATATACATGGGGACAATGCCTATTTTGAACTTGGCAAAGAAGCTGTTAACGATCTGATGAAACTTGAAGATCCGCCTGACGCAATACTTGTTATGTCTGCCTGGATCGCTTCCGGCGCGTATCGCGAACTTCTGGATCTCGGATATAAAATACCGGAGAATATTTCTTTTATGGTATATTCTACGGGAGAAGGAAAACAACTCAAGGAAGCTGCTGTATATTCAACTATCGGCTATCCTTATATCCGCAAAGTACAGCGTGCAATCGAAATCTTAACAGAACTTATCAATAACCCTGAAGCAGGTCCGATGCAAGAACTGCTTCCGTTTAATTTCAAAAAAGGGGAAACAACATGACAAAAAAAATCATAATCAAGGAAATGTTTTTTATAAGATTTTTAAAAAGATTGTACTAAACAAAAAAGGAGAATTAGAAATGCCAACTCGAAAAACAGCAATGTTCCAGAAAAATCGGAACCAGGCGGCGGAAACGGAAACGGAAATAGAAAAATGTAAGTCATTGAATTTTACGCTAATAGAACTCTTGATCGTGATCGCCATTATTGCAATCCTAGCTTCAATGTTGTTGCCGGCGCTGAACAAGGCGAGGGACAAGGCCAAGGCGATTTCATGCACCAATAATCTTAAACAACTGGAAGCAACCGAATTGATGTATTGCAATGACAATCAAGATTGGCTGGTCCCTTATGCTTATAATGGGGCTGTGACATGGCCGGTGACTTATCAGAACGCCGGCTACATAACTTGGCAAAGAAGTAAAGAATGGTTGTATTGTCATGCATTACCGTCTACATTCGGCAATTTGGCTTCGAATTGGGCTGGCTATGCGCTTTATGGAAGGTCCTTTGCGTGGGGGTCGACTACGTTCAAATACAAGTTGTCAAGTCTTAGAGGAAGTAGTACTTTTTATGGGTACCCGAATTTAAGAACGCCGTGTTTTTCAGACTCCATTGTCGCGAGTACAGGGCTGCAGAATTACTGGTTTTACGATTCAAGCGTCTTTACTTACCCTGCTCATTTGCGGCATTCTTATGCCGCGAATCAGTCGTTTCTGGATGGCAGTGTCAGAGCCATGAAAGCATCAGACATGACGGCAAGTAATCCACTCGCAACTTATGCCTATTAACGAATTTAGCTGCTTCCCAAAGCTCATACAAGGAAACTGAAACATGAATCTTGCGAATCGCATAATTGCAAACTTGAAACTCCGAGACATTATCCCGGTACTTTTTTTAAATTTAATCTTTTTCAATCCATGTTATGCCGATAACTTTCAGTCTGCCGATAAGTCGGAGTTTCCGCCTATGCGCCCGGCTGGAAAAGTGGCGTGGCGGGCTATCGGCCCCGGCGTCAACGGAGAGAATATTGCTGTCGCTTTTCATCCTGCAAACCCCAAAATTATGCTTGCAGGCACGGATATGGGGGTTATGTTTCGAACCGAAGATTCCGGCAAACGTTGGAAAATGTTGGGTGCGCGCAATGAGGGCGACCAGCCCGGCTACCGAGGTGCATGGAATGCGGTATTTGATCCGAAACGACCTGACATTGCCTGGGCCGCCAGTTCATGCGGCATCTACAAGTCCACTGACACCGGCAAAACATGGAAACGCATGACAAAATCTATCGGAGCTACTACACATCTCATGTTTAGATGTATCGGCATTGATCCAACGGACACGGATATCGTGTACATCGGTTTTGGGGCCCATCCCCAGGTGGCGCGTGCCTTTACCAGTGGAAGGATCTGGAAAACGACCGACGGAGGAACCACTTGGGCCGAACTTCCGCGCCCGGGCGGGCCGCTGATCGCGGTTAATGAAAAAAGCGATGAAATCTATTTTGCAAACTCAAGGTCCTACACTGACATTCGCGTTGATCAGAACAGCGCTTTTGAAAAGGGACGTGGTCACTTACGCGTTTATGTGTACGGAAGGGGCGGTTTTTTTGTCTCCAATGACGCGGGTCAAAGCTGGGAGTCGCTTGCCGATAAATTTCCCGCATCCTCGCTCTTTGGCGACATGGTCATTGTGACTGAACAGGGAAAGTCAGTTCTCTTTGTCACGGTGCAGCCTTCTATGGTTGACGAGAAGAAACAGACTTGGACAGGAGGTATTTACCGAAGCGATGACAACGGAAAAACATGGCGGACTTCACATTCCGGAATGGAGAAAGATTTATCCAAATTGGCTGCGGCAAACGGGAATATTACAATTGAAAACAGCATAAAAAAACAAACACGGGCAGTAATGCTTGCCAACAGCCCGGCCATGTCAAATGTTCTTTATGCCGGTGGTCTTGTCAGTGGTGTGTATCGAAGCGATAATCTGGGGATGACATGGGCGCAAACTACTTTTCCTAATATTGAATGGCACAAAACAAAAGATTATTACGGAAAGGATTGTTGGTACATGCTTAGGCGTCCCGGCGGCAATCTTACAAATTCATATCAAGGGACCATTGGCAACTTTGAAAATTTGGTTGTGTCGGCGACCGACGTGAATTTTGTCGCCTTTACCGATTCAATGACAACCAATCTTTCTCGTGACGGCGGAAAAACATGGGAAAGCCTTTTGCATGATTATGCGGAGCCGTTTGACGCGGGAAGATATGGTGACAGCGCCGGCGATGTACTGCCAACGAGACTCACGCATCGAGTCAAGGACCGCGGCGCACAAGTAATTGTGCCGGCGGATGTTGCTGTGGATCCCTTTGACAAAAACACGATTTTCTGCGGTTATATGGACCTTTTTCTTCAGATTTCACGAGATAACGGAGTATCATGGGAAACTCCGACGCGGAACTTTATTAGCTATGATTATAAAACCACAGAAGCGGAATCAGTTGTGTTTGACCCTGCGGTCAGGGGCAAAGCATGGGTGGCGATTAGAAGTCAGCATCTCGGCGTCGGGTCGCGGGTCTATCTTACCGAGGATGGCGGGCGCATATTCCGGCCTGTCGGGATTGAGCCGCTTACGGCATATGCAGAAAGTCTGGGATTAAACGGCTACAAGCACGTGACCCTTCCTAGAACCCCAACGGCAACCTCCATTACCCAACTGACGTTGGATCCCAAATCACCACCGAACAAAAGAACGCTTTATGCTGCCACGGGTTATGGAATTTATAAGAGCATTGATGATGGAAATACCTGGAAAGACAGTTCTCTCGGACTTAATTCTCCGCCTGAAATTCGGCAGCTTGTCATCAATCCGAAAAATACAGATATTCTTTATGCCGGCGGCTATACAAAAAGAGAAGGCTTATACCGCAGTTCCGACGCCGGCCTAAATTGGGTTCGGATCGCGGCGGACAAGATCGGCGGAGTGGTTGATATTTCAATTTGCAAGGAGTATCCCAACGTGGTTTATGTCATTGCCTGTGATCCGGGCTGTGACAGAAAGTACAAATGGACAAAGAGTAAATTGTGGCGCACTGATGATGGCGGAAACTCATGGAGGGTAATTGAAGAGAGTCATTTGGGAACTTTGGTTGGAGTGCATCCGCTTGACCCGAATTATGTGTATTATGGCTTTATGGCGGAAGACATTAATGCCGGTTCTCCAGGGTTTGTCCGGTCTCGCGATGGCGGCAAGACCTGGGAAGATATTTCGGCGGATATTCCGCTCTGCGAGCCGAGCCGAGTTTGTTTTGACGAAAACGATCCGGCTCGTTTCTTTCTTCTCGAATATTTCTCTGTGTTTGAAGGCAGGGATGGAGCTGCGCCGGGGTTGAATAAGTAGCGGAAACAGGCGCTTATACTGTACGTAGATATATATGCTCTGATAAAGTAGATCTGCTTGGTGAATTTAACCTGGAAAGGTCATGAAAATGAATATCGATGAACTGCCGACCGGGCGGAATCCGCCAGCTCGCCCTCATTTTGACTCTATACAATAAAAACACGAGGCACTGACAACAAACATTTTAATGATTGAGTTGAAAACTAGTACATTGTAAATCTTGATTTTTCGTATTAATGCATTACATTATCTTTAACCTAAACTATGGAGGTTAGAGATGGCAGGACATTATTGGATAACCCTGGATGCCGCTGAACGTGCAGCTCTGGAAGAAATCACAAGAACCGGAGTACGTGCGGCAAAAACAGTAATCTATGCACGTGCTCTGCTACTGCTGGACAGGAATGCTGATTCCGTTAAAAGATGGACTGTCGCCTCTGTCGGCGAAGCTCTTGGCATGACCGCAAGAACACTGGAACACTTGAAGGAACGCTTTGTTAAATACGGACTGGATGCGGCATTGGAAAGAAA
>CAIKZE010000387.1 GCA_903831825.1 uncultured Lentisphaeria bacterium
AGATGGTATACCTGAAGAAGTATTAGAAAATACCGCAACTGATCCAAAAACTGGAAAGAAAGTTAATTATATTCCAATATTCTTATCACCTAATGCAATAACTCTTACAGGTAAAATACAATTAGTTATAAGATTTTATGGAGAACCAAAAGATATTCATGATACTTATGATTTTGTACACTGTATAAATTATTGGACTTCTTGGGATGAAAAAGTTGAATTGAATCCCGAAGCTCTTGAAGCTATAATAACTAAAAATTTATTATATAAAGGTTCTAAATATCCCATTTGCTCTATAATAAGAACAAGAAAATTTATTAAAAATGGTTGGAATATAAATGCTGGACAATATTGACAAAGACATATTGCGCTATTTACAGGAAAATGCCAGGATGGCTAACGTCGAAATCGCCCGCCGGGTCGGAATCGCGCCGTCCGCGGTGCTTAAACGAATCAGGCGACTCGAAAGAGATGGCATAATCATGGGTTATGAGACCCGGATAAACAACCGTGCCGTTGATTGCGGCATGTCCAGTTTTATTCTGGTTGCAACCGGCGAAAAACCGGGAGCCCTCGATATTGGCCGGAAGATTGCGGAACTGCCGGAAGTGCAGGAAGTACACTTTGCCGCCGGCGAATTCTACTATCTGTTAAAAGTCAGAACCAAAGACCCTGATTCGCACAATGAACTAATCAAGAAGCTGGGTGATATCGGAGTTAAAGACTGCCGCACGACGCTGGTGTTGAAAACCGTAAAAGAGACGTTGCGGCTGAATATATGATATCCTGCCTTTTAGTTAACTGAATTATCTGTAGAACTTTAGAAACAGAAGCCGTTTAATTATGAATGAAAAGACATCGTATCAATGGGGCGTTTTCTGCTCTTTTGCCAGCGCTTTTTTGTGGAGCACTACTTTCATCGGCGGCCGCTGGCTGTTGAAAGACCGCAGCATCGACCCGGTCAGTCTGTCCGTAATCCGTTTTGGAATCGGCGGAATACTTTTGTTTGCTTTCGGCTGCTTTTTTTCCCGCCATAAATTATTCAATATAAAGCTCAAGGATATTCTGGCGCTGACTTGGCTGAGCCTCTTTGGCATTGTCGGAATGAGCGTGTTTCTGTTTGTCGGCCAAATACATACATCAGCAATAAACACTTCGATGATTATAGCATTGAGTCCGATATTGACAATGCTGCTGGGAACAATTACCGGGAAACGGCTTAACGTTTTTATGGTTTGCGGCATGTTGATCAGCCTGACTGGCTGCCTGCTGGTACTCGGCGTAATTACTCGCAGCGGAATCGCCTATAAAAGCGGCAATCTTTTCGGAGATTTGATAATTTTCAGTTCGGCTGTCTGTTGGTCCGTCTATGCGGTATTCAGCGGGAAAACAGTGGAACGCCTGGGTGGATACACCGCCACAACATGGGGAATGCTTATCGGATTTGCGGAACTGTTGATTGTCCGGGCGTTATGGCCATGGCCGCTAATTATGCCGGGGACGGCACAACCCGGACATTGGGCGGCAGTGCTGTATATCGCGGTTTTTCCGACGGCAATCGCATTTTTTGCCTGGTATGAAGCGATGGCCAGAATCAAATTATCGTTGCTGAATATAATGCAATACTTGACTCCGCTGTTCACGGTGCTGCTGGCTTTTCTGCTTTTTGGCGAAACGATGAATTTGCTGAACATTGTCGGCGCCGTCATGATCCTGACTGGCGTGATGTTTTCCTCCGGAATCTCCAGATTGAATATTTCATCCTTGATTAATCGCTCATCATCGTCCGCCGCCAAACCGCAATGAAAGATATGTAATTTTCTTACAATTTGAAAATTATTTTTCGTCGGTTCTTTAGTTTTTCACGGATTCAAGATTTTTCTATATACTGGAATTTCATACTCGATCACTCTTTTCACCTGCCTGATTTTCCATTCCAGATGTTCTTTATCTGTCATGTACTCCATGCTTGGTTCCCAGCCGAGCCGGGAATCGGCTTCGACAAGCGGGACGGTGTCTTCGGCATTTTTTATTTCTTTCCAAGCCAGTTTCTCTATTTCCTTCAGTAGTTCTTCTGAATTTTTCACACGGGTTTCAAGGAGAAGTTTTTTATTGAGCAGCCACCACTGTTTCATATGGATCGTTGTAAGAACGGTATTGGCGATATATTTTCCCATCCCCAACATTTTTTCCGCTGACAGTTTTTTCTTCTCCGGGGTAAGCTCCACTGCTTTTTCCATTGAATTTATACCGTCGTTCCATGTCTTGAGCATCTTTTTAAGGGTCTTGATTTCGACAGGGAAACGCATCCCCCCCGGTGACTGCTGCTCGTTTTCAAACGGCCGGTAAAAAGTTTTTATGATGCGATGTCCGAAATGGGCATACGGGGCTGACGGCATTGCAATTTCCTGTTCGCTGAAAGTCCTGGTAATGTCCGGATGGAATATCATGGGATAGGAAGGGCCGATCCTGGCAGGGCCATACTGGTCTTCATTGGTGGGAATGAAATCGTTGATTGCATCACTCCACAGCTTCCATGCTTTCAGCGCATGCGGGGCGCCGCTTTTGCCGAAATCTCTTTCGGCTATTTTTCCCATAGTTTCCTCTGCCGGCCTGACTGGACTCCAATAGTTCCATTTTGCCAATTCGCTTACGACAGAAGGATAATAACCATAATGATGATTTTCCATGAGTCCGCAAAGATTCCATGCTTTTCTGGCTTCATGTAAAGCCTGGTGCCTTCTGTCCCACTGGAATGGAACCGGAATGTAAGGAACTGTTCCGAAATCCCATGTCATTCCGGCGGTATTGCTCATGGCGTAGAGGCGGATATTTTTCTTCTTCGCGGCTTTGGCCTCACTCACAAAATATTTACCGGGACCCGGAAATGATATTGTATAGTCCATGCAGACATCCGTTATCCCGTCTCTTTTTATCTGGTCGAACATCTCAAAAGTCACCTGGAGCGTTATGTCTTCAGGCAGTGAATTGATGAGTTTGATTCTGTCTTTTTCCGGAGCGTAACCCCAGTTGTATGTCCAGAACACAATTTCCGCCTGGGGACTGTATTTTCTGACTGTTTTCTTTATCATTTTCAGCCACTCGGGGTAATCGCCGCAGGGCCACCAGCCGGGGCTCGGTTTGGTCGGCCTTATTCCTTCATCCGGGGCGTTCCAGGGTTTTCCTGTCGTATTTACATTGTCCTTGCTCGGGAATTCACAGGATTCGCCGACGAGGATGACGCCTTTAGCTTTCGGGCATGCTTTGAACAGTTTACCGTAAGTGCTGTCATAGTATTCCGCGGCATCCTTTTCAGAGGGGTGTTTCAAACTTTTTAAATAGCTGTACATATAAACATCAATGCCGAAACTTGCCGCCCGGTCGATCAACTCATTGAAATCCAGATAACCAACCGTGGTGGTATCCACGTCTTTGGCGAAGACAAGGATCGCGTCCATCCCGTCATGGGCAATGGCGCTCAGGTGCGCGTCGGGAAACTGGTCGATGCCCCAGCCCGAATGCACCATGCGGGGAGAGAATAGAGGTTCGCGTTTGAACTTTCCTGTTTCCAGAACCGGAGCCTCTTTCAAATTCATCAGGTCTTCAACGTAATAGCATCCCTGGGCAGTCCCTCTATCGTCAAAGCCGCATATGGAAATACTGTCTTTGGTGCATTCAAGCACATAGCTTTTGGGAACGGAGAGCCCTTTGCCCAACGACGGGAGATCTTCTTTGGTCCCGAGTATAATGCACTTTTTTTCAGTGATTTTTGAAATGGAATCGGTCTTTTTCAGCAGGACTGAAACATTCATGCTGGTAAAAAAATAGTCCTGCAAATCCTTGGCGGCTTTTTCCAGCAGTATTGAAGCTTTGCGGCTGATGATTATCTTCCAGCCGTCCTCGACCTCAATTTCATTTTTGCCTGGCTTTACGGAATGATTACGACTGTCAGTTTGATGAACTGTATTCAGAAATTGCCTGAACCCATACTTTCTTTCTTTGTACATAATACATGCCTTTTTAAGTTAAAGCCGAACTAACTTTATGAATTCTCGAGAGTTTACAATGCTTCGTACGAGAACCCCGCATGTGTGACTTTTCAAGTTAAGGCCGTATGAACTTTCTGATTTTTTCGAACGTCTTATAATTTCCTGTTGTGAAAAATCTAATCCGATAGCGATGAAGCCGTTCAAAAATAACCTTAACAACTCCTATGCGTCACTTTATGCCGATAAGCATGAAGTGATTGCCTTTCAGTTTGAAGTTCTTCAACTCCGCTTCCGTCAAAATGCGATTATCGTTCCACAAGTCGACAAACTGAACATTTTCACCCTCGATCCCCAACGCTTTTTTGTCCAGCGTCAAGGCGGCGGGTTTTTCTTCCCTGGTGAAGTTGCCGACCACCAGCATGATCCGATACGGCGCGGGCTTTTTCCACGAGTACCAGCCGCAGAAGAATTTCTCATTGGCGGATTTCACCGCATCGCTCTCCCAATATCCATGATACCCGGCGTCATTGAGATGGACGGCGGTTTTTATGGACCACCATTTCTCAATTACTTTATAATTAATATATGCGGCGATAACATCGCAATCATGAACCAGAAAGGGCGTAAGAACGCGAATGGCATATTCAGGATTGTCGATGAATTCCCTGCCGTATTTCGCCTTTATCGCCGGAATAAGGTCAACCGTGCGTCCCAATTGCGGCAACATCTCGAAGGCCACGCCTTTGGTCCGCCAATTGTAGTCCGCCTGATACTCTTTCGGAGAAATGTCTTCGCAGTATCCCCACTCCGGATTGTTCACCGCGAGTTGGAAGGTGTTTTCGCCGGGCGTGAAGATATCGGCAAACTCCTGAACCATGGGACTGAACTGGATATGGCTGTGAATTTGAATAAACTTGTCAGGGCCGTGCTGCTTGGCCACCTTATAACAGCGCATGAAGATTTGACGCAAACCGTAGGCATCGGATGATATGAATCTGTTGCCAAAAGCGTCGATCCCTCCGCAACCGTGGAGTAGATTTTCGCAGTATTCGACGGATGAGCAATCGAAATAAAAGCCGCCGAGATCAGGGAAGCGGCTGTAAAGCGCGTCCTGGCGGTATGCCCATAAATCGGCGGAAAGTCCGCCTGCCATGTTGCCGCAGTATTGGTATGAGGTCCATGGCACGCCGTTTTTCACTCCGGCGCTCGTCGCGCCGGGTTGTGCCAGTCCGGACTTGCCCAGGTAGTCAATATCATCCTGAATATCAGTGATATCGCGCGGCATTATGTATTGCATTGGCTTAACCCCCAGTTCCACAAATTCCTTCAGGTATTTGCCGTATCCATCCGGATCGACGGGAATAAAGCTGTTCAGCGCGGTGAAATCAAAAGGAAATTTCCGGTTATGAAAACATCCGTCGCCGAAATATTGAACATTCCTGCCCTTGGCTCGCCCGTAACCCCACAAATTTAAATTTTTCGCTTCCGCCGGCGCGGTCCGGCTCGGGGTTCCCATAAACGCCATGAAATATTCGGCCGTTTTCGTCAACTTCGCAGGCACGGTGATGATATTCAGATCAACCGTGACCGTCTGCTCATTTTTAACCGCGACAATGGGGTTTTCCTTAGGCTTATTGACCCAATTGGCATTAGATTTAGTCCACCAGAACAGACCTTTTTCATGCCCGGCCAGCCAAGCGACGTTATCCTTGCGCTTGTCGTTCGGCAGCAAGTTCGACTCTGCCCTGTCCCCCTGCCACGGCACGTAAAGCGGGTTCAGGAAAAATTTCGCATGTTCGGCGGGAACTTGCCAGGTCATTTTCATAGACTTTATCTTGACGGCGGTTTTCGGAGTCATGGAGAATCGGAAACAATACAACCCGTCAAAATACAGTTCGCCGCTCCAGTTGAATGTCAGGTCGTCCAGTTTTCCGGTGCCGGCCAAGGTCACCTTGTCATCAAAAGCCTCTCCTGCTTCAGCCGCCCCCCAGACCGGGGAGCGCAGGCCGGAGCCGAGATCGATGGTCAAACATGGACTTGAGGCAAAGAGATTTGCGCTTCCGCAGATAATCTGTTCCGGCCACGGGCTTTTGCCGTCAAACACATATTCCCGATTAAGCACGCCGTATCGCCAGGCGGCAATTTTTTTCACCGGAATCCACGGCGGCGGAACCGAATGGTCTAGCGCCGTCTTTTTCTGATATGGGGTCAAGTCCGGAACGCGGAACGTCTTGTCAGCGACGAAGGCGGTTGCAGCCCCGAAAGTTTCGGCCCGCAACTGGTAATGTCCTTCATGCAAATCGACCGGCAGCGGCAGCTTGATTTTAAAGACGTCTTTTTTGGACGTGAACTCTTTCATGGAACAAGTTTTGCCGTCAGGGTCCAACAAGGAGAGCCGCCCTGAAATCCCGTTTTCAAGCAATGCCTTGATGGCTTCGCCGCCGCTGTTGCTCAAATCCAGCTCCACTTCCAGTTCGTTGCTTTCCGGGCGGCAGTCAAAGGACAATTCCAGCGGGCGACGGACGCAATATTCATAGCAATAACGGAAAAATTCCTGCTGT
The DNA here is from genome assembly GCA_903831825.1 of uncultured Lentisphaeria bacterium. GTDB lineage: Bacteria > Verrucomicrobiota > Lentisphaeria > Victivallales > Victivallaceae > CAIPAT01. The sequence continues at coordinate 6,551 of CAIKZE010000387.1, forward strand.
TTCCTCGTCACGTTGACCATCAGCGATTGCCCCCCGGCCGGCAGTTGCCGCCGCCAGGGCGTACCGAAAATGTCGACCGGCGCAGGCAGTTTCCCTTGATTAGCGGTTTCCACCCCGGCTTCAGCGGTCAATTCTTTTATCGGGCCCGCGGCGTTGACGCACAAATCCAGTTTCCCGGAATCGAGTTCGCCGACGTTTTCCAGACGAACGGCGGCGGCGTCTTTGCCAAACTTGACCTTCCCGGTCGGGGCGAATCCGCTTTCTCCGTCCTTGTTCCAGGCAAAATAATTCTTTTTAAGCTTGTTGTTGAATGTAGCGCAGAAATTTGCGCTCCACTCGCCGGAGGTCAGAGCAGTTTCTCCGCCAAGCGCTTTGACCGGTATTTGAAGTTCCGCGCTCCAGGCGTCTTTACCCTTGAATGCAGCGGCCCGGGCTCCGGCATTCCAGTTTTTATCTTTGTTCAGATGGTCGTAAATTGCGCCATTGCCATTGACGATAAACTGATAATCCTTTTGATCCGGCGAGCGGAGATGAATCTCGAAACTATCGTCTTCCCATACGTTTCCGTCAGCTTGTTTGATTTCGTACCGGGTACAGGGCGCACCGCCTTGAACGGCGATATAAATATTGTCTGAATCGCGTTTAATGAAAAAATGGCTGGCGATAATCCGTTCGGGATTCAGAACAGGATTGATCAACGGCGCAGATGCCGCATCCGCCCATTCCGCCGGTTCAATCCTGCCGTCGAGGCTGATTGCGCTTTTGCCGGTCAGCGGCACGGTTAAATAATTTATTACAGATTTAGTCTGTTTCTTAGTATTCGGGAAAATTTTCTCGTACTCGGAATTAATTTCTTCCGCGCTTAAGCAGCGTCCGTAAATGCGCACCAGGTCAAATGCCGTCTGGTGTTCCGGATTAACATCCTCTTTCCAGGATTTCGGCATGCCGATACAGAAAGTTCCCGCCGCTTCCGGGAACGGGATTTCCGGATGAAATGTTCTGTTGGGACTGGTTGGCGGCAGCCTCGTTGTTCCCGCCGTATTGGCATTGGAATATTCATGAAGCACGCCGTCAAGATACAATTTATCGCCCTTCGAATTCCAGACAAAATCAATCTTGTGCCAGCGTTTCGAGGGCCAGTCAGCCGGATCAACATATATCTGCGCTCCGAAATCATACACTTTCTTATCCGGGCCGATGCAGTGCCCTTGAACATTCACAAAATTCGGCCAGATTTTACCGATATAGAACCAATAATCTTTCTGGCTGGCATAGAAAAAAACCTGTCTTGGCTTATCCGATATTTTCCAGTTCAAAGGGCTGATCAGCAGCGAAATGGTTCCTTCTCTGGGATTGAAATTGCCCTGCATGGGATAAACAGTGGTTTCACTGTTGGCGAGAGTCAACGCATTGCCTTTTCCCTGTATGCCCGGAAACATGCGCAATTGAAGATCGGGGGCGTTAAAGCCATCGGCTTTGCCGTTGCCTTTGCTGAATTTCGCATTAACGGAATAATCATCATAATCAACTTCAAAGAGCAGCCCCGGCGGGGCAACGGCGGGCGCATCGCCGGCAACGGCGGGATGCGACATATTGCATACGGACAGCAGCGTGAAAACCCAAAGCGATAATAACTTTTTTTTCATCAACCAAGTTTCCTGATTTATATCTTTTAAAATAAGTTTATTTCCTGATTTGCCCGGATTCCCCGCAAGCGACGGGGAATCAACCCCGCGCTGATTCAAAAGAAATTGAGAATGGATTACTTAATGATTTTTGAAGTCGCGAACTTTTATCAATAACCCAGCCAGAAGGGATCCGTGGCGGCGTATATGCTATAGGGTATGTATCCCCCGGTCTTGGTCGTAATAATTGTATTTACTCTCTTGGGGCTGACATTGCCCCCTGCATATAATACGTTCATCGAGTTATTATGACGATATGCCCATAAATCCGCACTGGATGAGGTACTGACAATTTGTCCTTCGTTTTCCTCTAAAATCAGACATAACGCCGAAGGGTTCTTTATTAGTGTGAATTTTTTATTCAGGCCTGGGGTTAATCCCACGCCGATTGAATTAAGACCATATCCCATGTAGTCGGGCGCTCTCATTGTGAAGGTGGTGCCCAAATTGGAGGAATAGGTCCGCGATATTCCAGTCATGAGTGAAGGACAGTGAAAGACTTTATACGCTGTCACCGGATTTGCATTACTCTTTCCTTGACCGATCACCGGGATAAGAGCGCAAGGCCAATTGCTTGAAAGAGCGCCATTATACATTGACTGAACCGTTGGAGTAAGGTCATTATTATCATTAAGATACATCATAAAGGCCGTTCCAAGCTGCTTCAGATTTGAGTTGCAGCTGATCTCTCTTGCTTTTTCTCTGGCCTTACTCAGGGCCGGCAGCAGCATTGAGGCTAGAATCGCGATGATAGCGATCACAACGAGGAGTTCGACAAGCGTAAAATTCTTTACGCTTTCCGTGGAACTGTTGTTGGTTGTTTTCATGGTTAACATCCTTTAGGTTGCTTGTTTATTGTATGTGTGTTTAACTGTGCTTCTTCAATTATTGCAAAACTTTTTTCCCATTACAAAATTATTTACTATTGATCAATCTGCTGACTGCAAATTTGCGGTTGTCGAAAAACTGCCGGCACTTGTTTTCCGCTTTTCTTATAAGTTGTTTTGCCAATTATTAAATCAGCATGAACTATTTCCTGCTTAGGCAGTTTCCCGCCATTGACAATGTTGTTTATCAGGATTTCACAACCTTTATAGCCGACGTCAAAATACGGGATGCGGACATGAGTCAATAACGGGATGGTTGGACGCAATTGCATATTATTGGCATACCCCATTATCATGAAATCTTCCGGAATCCGCCAATTCCGCTCGTTCGCCAATCTGAGCAGTGCAAACGAGATTATCTGGGTTGAACAAAAAAATGCATCAGGCAGTTTACCGGGGGCTGCCGGCAGTTTTTCCCGCAAAGCATTCAGGCATTGCTCTTCATCTTTAATTGGAATATTAATAATGTTTTCATCCGGTATCCACAATCCGGCTTCCGCAAAAGTCCGGCGGAAAATAGATTTTTTAAATAGCCAGGCCGGAGCATTTTTTTCCAATCCAATCAGGAAAACGTTTTGGCAGCCACATTCCAGCAGATACCTTGCCGCCTGTTCACAAGCTTCGGCACGATCGTAATAGATATTGTTTTTTGTGTTTTCAGCCTCGTCAAATAATGAAATAAATGGAAAGTTTTTTGAATCTAATACGGTTTTCAGCAGAGCTAACTGCTGTCCGATAAATAAAGCGCCGTCATATTGAAGAATTAAATCATCGGCAAAATCTTCGAGAGACTTTAACTCGCTTTCAGCAGGACAGTGCAGAAAGGAAAGAACCGCATTAAGCCGCGGGCATGCGCTTAACATGCCGTGCCATATTTCAGTGTCAACCTCCCACGCGGCATAATTAAGCGTGTCTTGAGATATTGCCGCTTCCGGGAATACCAGCGCCAACCGGATAGTGCGCTTTTTGCCGGCCTGACAAAGAAAAGCGCCTTTTGACGCGACGCGTTCAATAAACCCTGACCTTTCCAATTCGCCTAACGCCATACGCACAGTTCCACGGCTTATTTTCAGATTATCAGCCAGATCGCGTTCGCTGGGAATGCGTCCGCTTTTTTCCAACTTTCCGTTCCGTGCCTGTACGGTCAAATAATCACGCACCTGATGATAGAGCAATTGACTTTTTCCGGCAACTAATTCCATTATATGGCACTCTCTGGTATTTTAATTTCTTTAAAACTGGTACTGTCTGGTATATATTATAATTAAAACGGGAGTGTTTGTCAACAGGTAAATGTAAAAAAAAGTAATTATTTTAATTTGGCCGTTATAATTTTAAAACGGATTATTCATTCTTAAAGCATTTTCATTTTTTTGAAAAAAATCAAATCGCGGCAATTTTATAATGCAACAAAAATTTATGACGGCGGTCTAATAGTCTGTAATAAAAAGCATGAGAGTGTGTGATGAAACCATATGAAAAAATAATTCTGGCGGTACTGGCAGTGGCTTTACTGACAGTCGGTATTTTAATTTTGTTGAAAGAACCGAAAAGCGAGTCGGTGACGGTTTATAAAACCGACAGTTTGCAGCAGAATTTTGCCGACGTTGCCGAAAAATGCATTCCCGCGGTAGTGGTTATCCGCACCGGACGGAGCATTCACGGACACCCGGCCTATTCCGACCCTCACGAGGAGTTGTATAATTATTTTTACGGGGATAATAAACCCGGCGCCAAAAAGGTCCAAACCGGACAGGGGTCGGGCTTTTTCATTAAATCCGACGGTTATATTATGACTAATTTCCATATTGTGGACGGTCAGGATTATTTCATGATTGTGCTCGCGGACGGACGCGAATTCGAAGGCAGGGTTGTCGGCGCCGATCCGTTGTCCGATCTGGCGGTGCTTAAAATAAATGCGGCGGAAAAATTCCCTTATCTGGAATTCGCCGACACCGATAAGCTGAGAACAGGCCATTGGGCCATTGCCATCGGCGCGCCGTTCAGCCTGAGCCATACCGTTACCGTTGGCATTGTAAGCCATAAAAAACGGACTGTCGGCATGAATGTCCACGAGAATTTCATCCAGACGGATGCATCCGTTAATCCGGGCAACAGCGGCGGCCCGCTGCTGAATCTGGAAGGCAAGGTGATCGGAGTCAATGATTTCATCATTTCGCCGTCCGCCGGGAACATCGGGTTGAGTTTCGCGATTGACGGGAATCTTTCGAAAAAGATTTCCGGGGAACTGATGGCGCACGGCAAAATCGAGCGTCCGTGGATCGGCATTACCATGGCTGAAATCTCCGCGCCGCACAAGAAAATGCTGAATTTGAAATCCGGGGTTGCCGCGTTCGAAGTCGTTCGCGGAGCGCCCGCTTACCGGGCCGGAGTCAAACCCGAGGATATAATTGTGACGGTTGACGGCAAGTCTGTCAATCAGCCGCGCGATGTGCAGAACGCGATCCTGGACCATAAGCCGGGCGATTTGATGAAAATGACGATCTGCCGTGAAAACCGGATGCTCGACGTCACGGTGCAGACTGAAACAATGCCGGCAAAGAGGTTTGTCAATCGTTGACAAACGTTCGCTTTACCCGCCGGTTATAGGGGTAGAGACGGCACATTGGTTTGCACCGCCTCTCCCTCCGAAAACCCCGCTCTGCACAAGTGCGCTTGCAGGCGCGCGCAGGAACGGATTTTAATCCGTCCGCATCCCCCCGCACAATTCGAGGGCCATAGGCTCGAATCATATCAATCCTTATATGTTTCGTTCCTGCGGAACTCCAAATTTTAATTGTCATCATTCACCGGACTAAGGAGTCGTTCAAAAATAAGTGGTACTTTCTACTGGTGTCTCGGTGGCACTTTCGGCTTTGCCGGTTCGTTACAAAGCTACGGCTTTGCTCCTCGCCGGCAACCCCAAAATTTCTCCCCGATACCCTCAGTATAAAAATACCACTTATTTTTTTACAACTCTTAAAGTCCGGCGCTGCAATATGTATCGCTCCGCCGGAGTTTGTTTTGACTGTTTTACTTTATTTTATCAGAGCGTTATGACATAAAAGTGTCAACTGCCTTTTGAAACATGCCGTTTTTTGTGGATATAACCTCAAGATTCAACTGCATTTTTCAGGTTTAAAGATCCGGCAAAATAGATTGGGATGAAACGCAGACGCTGTTCTGGTAATTCGGCAAACGGAGCAGAGGAGAGAACAATCCCGTCGCGGCAACCGGGATGGTCTTTGATAAATTGATGGAGGCTCTTCAGGCTTCCAGCGCTTCCGCTTTTTACTTCGATGGGTTGGATTCCACGTTGCAGTTCCACGAGATAATCCACTTCCGCAGTACTGTTTTTGGCTTCCCGCTTCCACCAGTGGGGTTCGTGACCGGCAAAGGATGCAACGAGTTCCTGACCGGCAAATTGTTCAGCGACAGAACCGCGATAGATGGCGAGCAAATCCGTTTGCGCCCATTCATCGGCGGCGGTGCGGTTACAGATAGATTGCATGAGGCCGATGTCGCCAAGAACTATTTTAATGCGGGTTGTCGCAGCACAGTCCAATGGGATTCCGACCGCCGAGGAGGCACGGACTGGCCGGAGAAGGCGCGCCATTGAAAGCACTTCGAAGGCTTTTTTATTAGTAGCGCCAGTGTAATCCGACGCCAGCCGGGCATATGCGATCTGTGCGCCAACGGCTTTGGCCGCGTTTTCCCAAACCGTTTCGAGACAGCGCCGATCCACTTTCGGCGTATATTTGGAGAAATCCTGTTGAAAGGCGGATAACAGGTTGTTCTGTTCGGTGCGCACATCCAGAATGCTTTGCGTGTCCAACCAAGTTTGAATGCATCTGGGCATTCCGCCAATCATGCAGTAACGGCGTAATTCCTGCAGGAGAACTTCATGGACTGCCAGGGGAATGAGGCGCGGCGGCGATAAGAGGAGTTCGGCCATGGATGAGTGTCCATTAGCAAGAAGAAATTCACAAAAAGTCATAGGGAAGAGATCCAGAAACTGGACGCGTCCGACCGGAAAGGAAATATTTTCCAAGGCAAAATCAAGCAGGGAACCGGCTGCGGCGACGTGGAGATCGGGCATTTGCTCGTAGAAGTAGCGCAACGATTCCAGGGCACGCGGACATTGCTGTACCTCGTCGAAAACCAGAATGTTTTGACCTGCCCGGATCGGTTGTCCCAGGAGAAGCTCCAATTCCACAAGTATCCGTTTGGGATCAAGGTCCGGTTCGAAGACCGCCTGCCATTTTCGACTGTGTTCGAAATCAATCAGGCGAATACCTGCGGGAAATGAGGCGAAAGAGAATTCTTTTAGACACCAGGTTTTTCCAGTTTGCCGCATCCCTCTAATGATTAAAGGCTTTCTAAGAGGGGAATCTTTCCAGTTTTGTAATTTTTCAAGAAAAAAACGTTTCATCGAGTATTTCTCCTGTTTCTTAATTTTAAAGAATATACTACTTTTTAAAACAATTACAAGTGGTATATATTTACCATCGATATAGAAATACCATTGGTAAAACTATAGAGGTAATTGCAAAAGCAGTCAGAATTCAGTAGTCAGAATAAATCCGGATTTGAATTCTAATTTCATTCTGGATTTTGGATTCTGAATTCCTGCAAAACTTGAGTTTTGCAATTGGCTCTATACAATGATTTTTAAAACCCATCTTTTGCGGACTTCACAATGTATCAATCGTTGACAAACGTTCGCTTTACCCGCCGGGATTTAATGAAATACGGAATCCAGATCATCGCCCAGATCGAACCGTTTAAAATCTGCCGGCAGTTTTCGGGAGAAAACAGGTTGGACAGTTCAAATTGTTTCATGCTGATAACCGCAACGCCAAACGTGCAACAGACAACCGAAATCACGTCCAGCAAATAATAACCGATAATCAGTTTGGGAAGAACTCTCTTTTTGCGCAAGAGCATTATAATCAGCACAATTCCCAACAGCAGCAGCATGATTTCGACAGCCAGTTCCGAAACCATCAGCGGAGCCCAGGCCCGATGATAACCCGGCGATGCGGGATTGGTCAGAACGCGCCAGTTTTCCGGACTGAATGAAGGCAGCATTTTCATAATGCTTTCGACGCGAATGCAAGGCATGACGCACAACCCGATAAACGGGATGAGCAACCAGCCGCCGATTCCTTCCGGAGTTGGCGGCGGAACATCTTTCAGGATTTCCGCGGCAACCTGTTGAAACACCTTTTCCGGATCATTCTCAGGAGGCGGATTCGCTGTGGAATTTCCCATTGCCGTTGCCGTTCTTGTTAAAATACCGCTGCCTGGCCTCCGGGACCTTTTTATTGGCCTTGATCTTGAACCGCTTTTCGCCGAGGCATTCTTTCACGCGTTGCAGCATGTCGGAGTTCACTCTGACTTTCAGGCCGCGGGACGCTTCGACGAACACGATTTCACCGGACACACAGGAAATGCAGAGAATCACTTGAGCATCGCCCGGATAATCTTTGCAGATCTCAAAAAGCTGCTTCAGGTCACCGGCGGAAGCGCTGCCTTCGTAAACGTGAAAATGAATCTGGTCGGCATACATTTCCGCGGCCTTGTCAATCGGAATGATTTTTTCCGCGATCAGTTTGAGTTTTTCCGACTCATCCCGCTGGCTGGTGAAGGCCTCGACAAACAACGGCACATCTTCCTTCAATATAAACCCTGAATTTTCCGTTTCCTCCAGGCATTTCGCATAAACCATGCATTCGATGGAGCCTTCCAGGTCTTCCAGTTCCATGATCGCAAACGGTTTGCCGGAATTCTTGGCCAAACGGCGCTGGAACGACTTGATGATGCCGCCGGTCCTGATCCCGACGTTATCCGGCATTTCCGACAGTTCGCGGATTTTGACGGTGGAGAAAGTTTTAATCAGTTCGGCATATTTTGCCAGCGGATGCCCGGTGATATAAAATCCCAGCAGTTCCTTTTCATTTTTCAGAATATCGTTTTCATCGAATTCCGGAATGTCCGGCACCGGAATCGATAAAATTTCATCCTGTCCGGCGGAGTCCAGCAGGTCGAACAGCGACCCCTGCCCGCTGTCGCGGTCTCTGATCCTGGACTGGGCGTAACTCATGGTCGGTTCGGTAATCGCCAGCAATTGCGAACGGCGCAGGCCCAGGCTGTCGAAAGCGCCGGCTTTGGTCAAATGTTCCATCATGCGGGAATTCAGCGCGCTTCCGGCGCGTTCGCAGAAATCCATGAAATTTTTGTATTTACCGTCCTGCTGTCTGGATTCGATGATCTTGCCGGCGGCGGCTTCCCCGACGTTCTTGATCGCGCCGAGTCCGAAACGGATGGAACTGCCGTCAACGGTAAAGTTGATGTCGCTGCTGTTGATGTCCGGCGGCAGGATCGGAATGCCCATTTCCCGGCATTCGTTGATGAAGAACGTGATCTGCTCGGAACTGTCTATTTCGCTGCACAGCACCGCCGTCATGAATTCCACCGGGTAATTGGCCTTCAGGTACGCGGTTTGATACGCCACATAGGCGTAGGCGGCGCTGTGGGATTTGTTGAACCCGTATCCGGCGAATTTAGAGATTTTCTCCCATATCTGGTTGGCCAGCGTCTCGTTGATGTTGTTGGTTTCGGCGCAGCCTTTGACGAACTTGGCTTTCTGCTCTTCCAGTTCCTTGATCTTCTTCTTGCCGATGGCGCGGCGCAGAATGTCGGAACCGCCGAGCGTAAATCCGCCCAGCACCTGCACCACCTGCATGATCTGTTCCTGATAGAGCATGATCCCGTAGGTTTCGTTGAGGTAGCTTTCCATCTTCGGATGGTCGTATTCGATTTTTTCCAGACCCTTTTTACGGGCGATGAAGTCAGGGATGAACTGCATCGGTCCGGGGCGGTAAATCGCGATCAGCGCAATCACATGCTCGATGGTTTCCACCCCGAACTGGCGGCACAGGTTCTGCATGCCGGAAGATTCCAACTGGAACACCGCGATCGTGTCGCCGCGATTGAGCAGTTTGAACGTGTCGGGGTCGTCCAGCGGAATTTTTGAAATATCCAGGTCGATCCCGCGGGTCTTCTTTATATTTTCACACGCATCGTGAATGATCGTCAGGGTTTTCAGGCCGAGAAAGTCCATTTTCAGCAGGCCGAGTTCTTCGCAGTTGCCCGCCGGGAATTCGGTAATCACTTCTTTGCCGGCGCCGTTGGAAAGCGGAACCAGATTATCCAGGCGCTGGTCGCCGATAATCACGCCGGCTGCATGGATGCCCATCTGGCGGTTGATGCCTTCCAGCACTTCGGCGTATTCAAATATTTCTTTGACCCAGCTTTCATTTTTAATCAGTTCGCTCAGTTCCTTGGACTCTTCTTTCGCTTTCTTCAGCGTCATTTTGGGGTCGGCGGGAATGAGCTTGGTAAGCTGGTTGCCTTTTTCGAAATCATGCCCCAGTACCCGCGCCACGTCTTTAATCACGGCTTTGGCTTTGAGCGTGCCGTAAGTTCCGATCTGCGCCACGCTGTCCACCCCGTATTTGTTGCGGACGTATTCAATGACTTCGCCGCGCCGTTTTTCGCAGAAGTCGATATCAAAGTCGGGCGGACTGACGCGTTCCGGATTAAGGAAACGCTCGAACAGCAGATTGTACCGCAGCGGATCCAGCCCGGTGATCCCGGTGAGATAAGCAACCACGCTGCCCGCGCCGCTGCCGCGTCCGGGGCCTACCGGGATGTCATGATCTTTGGCGTATTTGATGAAATCGCTTACGACCAGAAAATAACTGCAATATTTGGAATTGTTTATGACATTCAATTCAAAGTCCATGCGTTCCAGCACGGCCTTGTCTTCCGGCTTCAAATCGTTTGCCAGCGGATCAAAACCGTAACGGTCGTTGACGCCTTTCAGGCAGATGTTCCGCAGATATTCTTTCTCCGGCAAATCAGAATCGGTGATTTTATATACCGGGTAATGGTTCGCTTTCATGTTGAAAACAACATTGCAGCGTTCCGCGATGGCAATGGTGTTGGTCACCGCCTCCGGAACTTCCTTGAACACTTCCTTCATTTCTTCCGGACTTTTGAAATAAAATTCCGGGGCATAGAAACTGAAATGTTTCGGGTCGTCCAATTTGGATTGAGTTTCAATGCAAAGCATGATTTCATGGGCTTTGGCATGTTCTTTTTTCAGGTAATGCACGTCGTTGGTGGCGACCAGCGGCAACTGAAATTTTTTGGACAGTTCAATCAGGCAGCGGTTGGCCTTGCGCTCCTCGTCCATGCCGTGGTCCATCAGTTCCAGATAAAAATTCTCTTTGCCGAGAATGTCGCAATATTCGCCGATCTGCTTTTCCGCGTCTTTCATGCTGCCGTTTAAAATCGCTTTCGGGATTTGCCCGCCGATGCAGGCGCTGAATCCGATCAAACCTTCATGATATTGCCGCAGCAGTTCCTTGTCAATCCTCGGCTTGTAGTAAAATCCGTTCAAATGGGCTTCGGAAAGCAGTTTGCACAAACTGTGATACCCGGTGATGTCTTTGGCCAGCAGCACCAGATGATAACCGCGATAATCCGGATGATTTTGAGTTTTATCAAAGCGCGAACCCGGCGCCACATAGGCTTCGCAACCGATAATCGGCTTAATGCCGCTATCCTTGAATGTTTTATACATGTCCAGCGCGCCGCCCATGAACCCGTGATCGGTCATGGCCACGGCCGGCATGTTGTAACCTTTAGCCATCTCCAGCAGTCCGGCCGGCGTGCAGGCCCCGTCCAGCAGACTGTAGTGCGTATGTAAATGCAGATGTACAAAATCGGCAGCCATTCAGACCCTCTCTTTTCATCCATGTTTAAGGTATAATCGCTAAAACAGGGAATCAGAATTCAGGAGTCAGGAGTCAGAATAGAACGCACAAAATCAGCAGAAAACTATTTATTTTTCGACGTTTTATTCTGATTTCTGACTATTTTTAAACATCCTGTATATCAGTACATCCCTGTTAACAAATTTCAGTATCCGGGTCCCGGTTTCAGTCTTTAACTCAGTCTTCCGGCTTCAGTCTTCAGTCTTTCTGCTTGAGCAGTCTTTGCCCCATTCTCTTTTGAAACTCCTTTCCTTTGAAAGACTTTTCAAATTCCTGAGAATTCCTTATTTGCTAAAACTGCGTTAACCGCAGTCCGCCGCTGACTCCTGACTTCTGTCTTTCGTCTTGAACGGTTTTTGCCCCATTCTGACTACTGACTTCTGACTACTGACTTCTGTCTTTCGTCTTGAACGGTTTTTGCCCTATTCTGACTACTGACTTCTGACTCCTGACTTCTCCGGAACTCGTCTTAATAAATCACCCTTTCAGTCTATCCATTTTAATCATAAATTCAACCCTTGGAAAGAGCTTTTTTGCCGAAATATTTACCGGAAAATTTCACAAGTCCACTTGCTCCGGCCTGGCAGGGTCAGAGAAGTCTCTATCAGTTGAAATGGACTGCATGGACTTGTGATGGACTGCATGGACTGTGATGAAACCGTTGAATTAGAATTATTGTCCGGTATCATCATTGATCCGGTTTTGTACACAGACACGATATAGTCTTGCCGTAATTTCATCCGATGGCCCGTCCATCAGGCAAATCTCGCTTCTTGCTTATTATCACTCTTCTTCCCTCTTTCCCAATCGTTTGTGTGAATTTTCGATGGCAGCGTGAAGTTTCTGTTGCAACAATTCTTTTGGCAACAACTCGGTCAGGTATTCGGCGATATGGATGCCGGATTTATCCAGTTCGAGCAATTCGATTGATTCATGACTCCCTTCGGCACACAGGATGATGCCGAGAGGCGGCATTTCCCCATCCAATGTTTCATATTTTTCCAGCCAGCGCAGGTATAGTTCCAACTGTCCTTTATAAGCCGCCCTGAATTTCCCAATTTTTAGTTCAATGGCAATTAATCGTTTAAGACGGCGATGATAAAAAAGCAGATCCAGATAATGATCTTCACCATCAATAATCATTCGCTTCTGCCGTTCCACAAAGGTAAATCCGGACCCCAGCTCAAGGATAAAAAATCAAGTTCACGTAGAATAGCCTGTTCAACGTTTCTTTCACTATAGGCGTCTTTCAAATCAAGAAAATCAAATAAATAAGGATCTTTCATTACCAGAGAAGGTGTCAGCTTATCTTCTTTTGCCAATGAATTTAGCTCTTGCCTGATCAGCTTTTCAGTTTTTTTTGAGATGGCAGTACGTTCAAACAACATAGAATCAATTTTCTTGCGGAGTTCCCACACTGAACCATCCTTCGATTCTGCACATATGAGCATAAAATTCTCGTTGCAATTCGTTTTTCATGGGAATAAGCAGAGTGAAATGTGTCCAGCATAATTGTCGCACCGCTGATGCGACAATTTTCTGTTCCGGCAGATTATTCTTTGCCTTCAATTCTTTTGATTTCCTTGTCAAAATCAGAGATATAGTTTTCATCCTGAATCTTCCGATAAGTTTCGTACTCCTGTTCCGCCTTGAGTTTAGCTTCCAGTGCGCTGACTCTGCCGCTGTCTTCGAGAATCGGATAATTCGCAAGTTCCAGAAAATTATGCAAAAAGGAAACCCAATCGTCCATTTTCATTAAAATCCGTCGCTCCGCCCGGTTTTCCGCCAGATCAAGATAGGCGGAAATAATCCGGTTCAACTCTTTGACGTGCTTTTCATTCAGATAATTTTTGGCAATTGTCACGTCCGATTTCAATATCTTACCGCCAGGGGCTTGCTTCCAAGTCGTCAAGCCCATAAAAATCTTTGTCGCATCAGCCCCCGAATAAATGATCTCCGCTGCCGTCTTGCCGGTAATCGCCCAATGCAGCTTATTTTGAACCGTGGCAAAAAAATCTTTGGTGACAGGCGCATCTTTGTCATAATCAACTGAAAGCGCGTAAATATCCGTAATTTTCTGATAAAAACGGCGTTCGCTGGCGCGAATTTCACGAATGCGCTCCAAAAGCTCGTCAAAGTAGTCCTTGCCGAACGCCTTGCCCTGCTCGAGTCGCTTATCATCCAGCACAAATCCCTTGATAATGAACTCTTTAAGTGTTTTAGTCGCCCAAATGCGAAACTGCGTCGCCTGATAGCTGTTGACCCTATACCCTACAGCAATAATCGCATCCAGATTGTAAAAAGCGGTAAGGTATGTTTTTCCGTCAGCCGCAGTTATTTCCATTTTGGAAATAACTGAATTTTCTTCCAATTCTCTGCTTTCAAAGATATTTTTAAGATGCTTGCTGACCGCTGGAACCTCGACATTAAACAACTCAGCCATGCGCTTTTGCGTAAGCCAGAAATTTTCATCCTGAAAATAAACCTCAACCTTTTTGTCGCCCTGCGGCGTCGAATAAAGGATTATTTCGTTAGCCATTTTATTATTTCCCATTCCGTTTTTCCTTTATGCCTTACAAACGCCTTTTCAATTTTTCTTCCGGTAGACTTCTACTAGACAATAGGGACCAGGCTCCCATGAACCATTTTTACTCTCTGCTGAAATTGATTCAGCGATTTTCCACGCCGTTTTGAAATCGTCTATGAGGCAATGTTTGTTGACCGGTATCTTCTCACAGCCGTTGTTGCATGAAAGCGGCGAGTGTTCAAAACGAACTTCTGCGATTTCAACGGAGCGGCTCACGATGTCGTATCCGAGAAACTCAAAATTATTCAGTTCTCCTCGCGCGGTGGAGACAATCTCCAGTGGTTGCAATGCGCCGCCGTCAAATTGGACTGGAAATAGCTTGTAGGCAAGCATGGTGAAGCCGACATCGTTAGCGCCGAGAACCTCAAGCCCTGCTTCAGGAGTGTCGAAAAGCCACCATGTGATGTTGTGCTTCCACTTATCAATCCAGTCGTCAGGCCCCTTTGAAATACATTCACAAACGCTGTAGATGTCCTCGACGGTAGAATTTTTGAACCAATCCGTGCGAAGCGCAATCTTTTTCGGAAAGTAGCCGATCAAAACTGATTCTGGTTTATTCATAATCATCCTGGCGAAAGTTATTGCTGCTATCATTTAATTCCAACGTTCCCGTCGGTGCGTTGTAACCATTAAAAATTGCTATCGCGCTTATCCTCATAAGTGTAATAATTCCTAATGTAAGCTGTAAAAGCAATAAATCAACTATTTTTATACCTGAAGGAATAAGAGGTTTATAGAGAGAATAATCAAATATTCCTGGGATGCATTAGGCAAACTTTAGTTTTTGTGTGTTTGTGCGCGGGCAAGATACAGTTTTTCTGTGAATCCGCCTTCTTTAATAAAATCGTCTTCCAGCAGCTGCATCTGTTTCCAAAGCAGATAACTCGCCTGATTAATCAGGCAAATCATGGTATTCGCAAAAACTTCATCAGACCAGTCCGACCTGTCCCCCTGCTTTACTCCTAATGTAAGCGTTAAAAACAATAAATCAACCATGTATAATATTCAGCTTTTTACCAAAAAAAACCATGAGTTTCAAAAATTGCCCGAAATTAAGGATTCAATTAACTTTACAGGAAATAGTGCATTTTCCTGGGAGCACCGGAGGAGGTATGCAAGGGATTTGTTTTTTGTCAGGCGCTTTGGCCTGACTTTGGAGTGCGGCGACCCTGCGCCGCTTTGT
The DNA here is from genome assembly GCA_903831825.1 of uncultured Lentisphaeria bacterium. Classification (GTDB taxonomy): domain Bacteria; phylum Verrucomicrobiota; class Lentisphaeria; order Victivallales; family Victivallaceae; genus CAIPAT01. The sequence continues at coordinate 21,739 of CAIKZE010000387.1, forward strand.
TTTGCCGCGCATGGTCATAAAACTCCATTGGCGCCAGTGACTGCAAGCGCTATCGTTATCCAGTTTTCCGGCGTAAGCCAAAGCGGCGCAGGGTCGCCGCAGTCCAAAGATTATGTTGCATACTGCACCTCGTTGTTATGTTTATTTCTTTTCTTACAACTTTTGGCTTTAATTTCCTTTACAATTTTCTCATCAGGCATTTCAAAAAGTGCGGCAAT
>CAIKZE010000388.1 GCA_903831825.1 uncultured Lentisphaeria bacterium
ACACAGTTCCATGTCCGCCTTGGCAAAGCCGAGCGGGAACTTGATATCGGCGGTTTTGCCGTTCACGACCCATTCGTCCATGCCCCAGAACTGGCAATGCTTGAGGTTCAGTTCAAGCTCGTTGACCAGTTGTGCGACCAGCGGGAGCTGTTCGGTCGGGCCGATGGGGCCGCAAAGGCCGGCGGGATTGTCCTCGGTGGACTGCATCCAGGCGTTGATGTATTCCAGCGCTTCCGCCAGATAAAATTCCTGAACGGTGTCATAGAATTTCACGGAGAAACCGGGGCGGCTCAACTGTTCAATATCTTTCGGCGTAAGTCTGGCGGCGTCATCCAGAATCTCGCGGTCAAGAGTCGTATAGTCCCACCACTCAGGGGAAATCTTGCTCAATGCTCTCATTTTCATATCTCCTGTTTTATTCAGATCAATAAAGAAATCACGTTTTTATACTTAATGGAAAAATACCACAAATTCAGGAAATTTAAATCCTGAATGCGTTATTTTAGAGGTAATTTCAAAAGTATTTTGGCATTTTAAGTTTTTTCCCGGTATTTTGGCGCCTTTTGCTCATTTTTACGTAGCGCTGCTACGCCTGAACTCACAAAAAACGCCAAAATCCTCGAGAAAATTCCTAAAAATCCTTTCAAAAGTACTTTTGCAATTATCTCTTTAGATTTTTCAGAGTTTCCTGCTCCAGCAGTTGCGCCGTGGTTTCTTTCGGGCCGCCGCCGACTACCGGTAGAATTTCATAGCCGCCGCGCGTGAAACATTCAGCCATTGGAACGTAGCCGCATTCACCCATGCCCAGCGTTACCGGCCAGGTTTGTTTGAACGGCGAACGCTTTTTGATAGCCAGGCCGATTTCGGTAAAAACTTCGCCGGGCAGCGAGGTCAGCGCCAGCTTGTCATCAAATTTGATGCTGACGAGAGAGAACTTGCGGGACTTGCCGGAGCATTTTTTCTTGAATTCGACGAGCTGTTCCGCGAAAAATCTGGCGACGGGGCCGTCGCCGGTGGCGAGCCCCTCGCTGGTCATATTGCCGTCAGAGGACGTTGCGCTGACCCGGGCGAGAACTGCCTTAGCCTTTTTTACTTCGGCTTCGGAGATAACCCGGAAAGGAATGGTTACCTCGCGGGAGGTTATTTTCAGGTTTTTCACCGGCATTTTTTTCAGCGTTTTCAGCATCCCTGCAACGACTTTGGCGTAACCCGCGCCGATGCGGCAGGCTTCGGCATAACTGGACTGGTCTTTTTTCGTGGAAACATCGAAATGATTGATGTTGCCGGAACAGCCGATTAACGTCAGCACCGGCACATCATAACCGAGTGAATTCTGGATGCATTTCTCCATGCGCCCCGGCCAGTCGGCGGAAACAAAATCGCCGCTGACAGTATCCGTGTGATTGACAATGTTAGTGACGATAGCGCTGATCCGGCCATCCTGTTTGACTGCAATCACGCCGATTTCGGTGTCCACGGGGCCTTCCGGCTTGACAATCTCCGGATTAAGTTTGCCGGGATTGGTCAAAACCTTGTCGTTTTTCATCCAGTAACGCCGGTTGAACGCCAGCGGATTATTTTTCACGCTGCCGGTCAGCAGTTCGGCCGGAGCCAGACTGGCATACGCCTGCCGTACCGCGGAAACGGCTTTGTCCTTCAGCATTTCCAGATATGCGGCATCAGCTTTTACGCCAAAAAAGTCATCGATATACGGCCCGGTATGGGTATGGGTGGCGCTGAGCATCAGATTGTCCCCGAATTTCATTCCGGCAGCCTTGATTCCGGCTTTGATTTTATTAATTAAAGTGACGCTCAGAAAACATAAATCAAAAACGACAAGACCACTGGTTACGCCGTCATTTTCGAAGATCATAGCCCGAATACATAAATCATCCAGGATCCCGGTATTGGGCCGCGGATTGAAATAACCGCACAGCGGAATTCCCCTGACCGGAGTGATGACTTCCCTGCTGAGACCGACTTTTAACATTTATTTCACCTCAATGATTTTGCCGCAGCAGTTGGCGGATTCGTGCGCGGCGGCGATCAGTTTCAGGTTATGGACCGCGTCGCATCCGCAAAGCGGAGCGTGGTTAAGGACGGAAGCGGCATGTTTAATGACGACCGACTGGTAAATGTTCTGAATCTTTTCCGGCTGGATATTTTCCTGGGAACTGAACCTGTCGAGTTCCAGTCTGATTTTGACCGGTTCGCCCGGGTGTCCGGAAAGCTGGAACATCGTGGCATAACCGCGCAGCACCGCATCGGAACCGTAGATTTCATAACCCAGATTGGTAAGCGTGCCGCCGAGTCCGCCGCGCGGCTCGTTGAAGCCGACTTTAACCGACCCGGTCAATCCGTTTTCCATGGTATATTTAATGTAAGCGCCATCCTCGACCTTAATGCTCATCGTCTTGGGATAGTACATGCAAGCCAGCGATTTGATTTTGCTGTCAAAAATAAATTCCGCCAGATACATGGCATGGCTGGCGACGTCGCCGATCGGGCCGCCCACTTCTTCCCAACTGGAACAGCGCCAGGTGGCGGCTTCCGCCGGATCCGCGCCATAACAGAATTCCATGTGGAAACAGGAGTCATTGACCTTGCCGAGCGTTCCGCCGGCGACCAACTCTTTGGCCTTGATATTGAACGCGCTTTCCGTCATCATGTGGTCTACCGCCAAACTCAGTTGCTTAGACTTGGCAAGGCTGGAGAGTTCAGTCGCGTCCTTGACCGTCGTGGCAATGGGTTTTTCAATGATGCAATGCTTGCCGGCGTTCAGCGCCGCTTTGGCGATTCCGGCATGGGTCAGGTTATTGGTTGCAACAAACACCGCCTGGATTTCCGGGTCGGCAAAAATGGCGTCCGCTGAATCATACCATTTCAAACCCAGCGCTTCGGCCGCGCTTTTTCTGGCGGGGTTGACATCCGTGGCGCCGATCAGTTGTGCATTCGGCAACGGCTGAAACCGGGCATGATCACAGGCGAACCCTTCCTTGGCAATGCGGTTTTCAGCGATTCCGCCGAACCCGATTATGGCATATTTTACTTTTGGCATTTTTCTCTCCGTTTAGTTTAAAAATTTTCAATTCCTCTTAAAACTGCAAAACGATATTCCCCGGACATCCGGGGAAATATCGTAATAATTAATAACCTACATCCGGAAACAATTATTTCATATAGGCCGCGGCAACTTTTTTGAATGCTTCCACACATGCCTGCATATGCTCTTCGGTATAAACCGGATGCGGGAAGAACGACATCGTCCGGTCCGCCAGCCAGTTTGCCTTTTTGCAGTCAAACGCATTATAGTCAATCTTGCGGGCGCTCGGATCATTGAACGGATAACGCAAAGCGCCAAATCCGTTTTTCTCCACATAAGCGCGTTCTTTATACATTTCCGGCCACTGCACTCCGTAGCATGGCACGCCTTCCTTTCCAACCGCCTTCACGAAATCGTTGACGCTGCATTTCAATTTATCCGCATCCAGCACCATCGGCACCCACCAGAAAGCATTCTGGCGCTCTTTGGTGTCCACCGGCATCTTCAGCACCAGCGGATGATCCTTCAGCCCGTTGATGACAATCGCGGCATTCCGCTTTCTGTTGGTTAAGTTCCATGAATCAAGTCTGGCTAATTCGCACAACCCGATCTGCGACTGCATTTCGGTCATGCGGAAATTGAAGCCGACCCGCTTGTGGATATACATTAATTTGCCTTCCATCTCCAGCAGATTCAGGCGTTCTTTAACATCATAACCGTGATCGCGGAAAGAACGGCATTCCCAGGCCAGGTCATCATCATTCGTCACTACCATGCCGCCTTCGCCGCCGGTGGTGAAATGCTTGCTCTGGCAGAAGCTGAAACAGCCGACATCACCAACTGTTCCTGCCTTTTTGCCGTTGTAAACTCCGCCGAAACACTGTGCGCAATCTTCGATTACTTTCAGATTATGCTTTTTCGCAATCGCAAGAATCGGTCCCATATCAGCTACCACGCCGTATAAATGAACAACGATAATAGCCTTGGTGCGTTCGTTGATTAACGGTTCAATCGCTTTCGGGTCAATCGTATGGTCGTCCGTAACATCTGCAAATACCGGCAGCGCACCCGCCTGCATAATGCAGAACGATGACGCGATAAATGAATAACTCGGACAAATTATTTCATCGCCGGGGCCGATGCCGAGCGACGCCACTGCGATATGAAGCGCGGCGGTTCCGTTTGATGCGCTGATCGCATTCCGGGAGCCAATCCATTTGGCCCATTCGTTTTCAAACTGCTGTCCGATTTTGCCGGTCCAGTAGTTGACCAGGCCGCTGCGCAGCGGTTCCATTGCCTTTTGAATCGTGGACTCTTCGAATGAAGGCCACATCGGAAATTTGCCGCTGAATACTTTCTGCCCGCCGTTGATTGCCAGTTCCGTCATTTTTCCATCCTCCTGGATTAGTTTTGTTGTATCTCTTAAGTTACTTAATAGAAATCTTCCATTATATTGCATGTCTATAGTATAATAGAAGTTTTCCATTATTCCACTATTGTTTAAAAAAAAGGCGAAAAATTTATTTTGATATCGACCCCGGTTTAGCCAGAGATTTAAGCGGAGCTGATGCAACGGCGGATGTTCAGGTTAAATTGTTCAGGATAAAAGTAAACCTTTTTCCAAAATATTTTTGACATTGACTCTTTTATGAAATAAAGTAATAATTGCGAAATGTGGTGTTCGGGTAGCGAAGCGTACCGATCACGGTCAAATATATTCTAAATAAAATATTCGCCGGCAATTGCAGTTTTGAACAGGAGTCCGGGTCATGGTAAACAGTAGCTTTAAAAGCAACACCTTGATTTCCTCCGGCAGATTATCAACGCCATTAAACGCATTCCGATATTCCATCAGCCGGAATCAAAAATTAACATGCAGGAATTAAGGAGAAAAGAATGGCCTTTACTCAAATCGTATCATTCGAGACCGTGAGCGATGAAGCAGTCAGCTACGGAACCCAGGACATCAACAATGGCGGCATTGCCGACAACGGCAGCGTTAGCATTTGCGGATCCCAGGCTGTCAACAGCGGCGGCATGGCGGATTACACAATCGTTAATTATTTAGGAGAACAGGATGTTTACTCCGGCGGCGTGGCGAACAATACCATCATCAATGACGGTTATCAGGAAGTCCTTTCCGGCGGCATAGTGAACGACACCCGGGTCAATCCCGGCGGAAACATGTATGTGTCTTCAGGCGGAATCGTGTCCGGCGCGCTGACGATTGCCGGCGGGCATGTGACGATAGCGAACAGTGATAATATGCATACTAAGGCGATGGGATTCCTGCTGGCCGATGCCAAAGTCAATGATGCGCTTTTGACAATCCAATCCGGAGTGGTCGGCGACATCAGCCAAGTCACATTTACCCTGGACGTAAACAACACCGCAACCGGCACTTATATTCTTGGTACCGGCGCCGACATGACCAGCATGAACAACGCGGTGTTTACGGTGAAGGACAGCGGACAGAGCGTCGATGTAAAAGTCGGCTCCAGTTATACTTTCGCCGACGGCGATAAACTGTCGCTTAGTCTGACCGATGCCGCGACCGACCAGTTGACTGCGGCATTTACCGCTAAAGGAGGCGTTCTGGACACGGTGCCGCCGACGGTGCCGACCGGCTTGAAGCAAACGGTCACCGGAAATTCGGTAGCGTTAGATTGGGCGGACAGCGCCGACAAAAGCCACATCAAACAGTATGATCTCCGGGTGGATAACAACAGCGATTTCAGCAGTCCGGAACATACGGAAACCGTTATCCCAAGCCAGGCTGCAGGGAACAATATTCCGGTCGGAACCTATTACTGGGATGTGCGCGCCCAGGACAATGCAGGTAACTGGAGCGATTGGAGCAAATCATCATCTTTCACTATTACGCCGACGGACACCGGTGCCAATACTTGGAAGATGGCAAAGAATATTGACGAGGGCGTAGATAACTGGGTTGGGTTCGGCGATCCCGCTGACGTCTACAGGGTGGTCATGGCCAATTCCGGAAGACTGACTCTCGAATTGACCCATTTAAGCGGCAACGCGGATCTGTCGCTGCTGAGTGCCGCCGGTGCGGTGTTGAAGATTTCCGCTAATCCGGGAACCGCCAACGATGTGATTAACGCCGCGCTGCTGAAAGGAACTTATTATGTCAAAATCGCGCCGGCCGCCGGTATGACTGATGTTACATATACTTTCGGTAAAGACTTTGACTATGTACCGTCGGACACCGGCGCCAATACCTGGCAGGCGGCAAAGGATATCGGCGCGGGCGTGGACAACTGGGTCGGATTCGGCGATCCCGCCGACTACTACAGGCTGACGACGGCTAATGCGGGAACATTAACGCTGAGATTGCTCAATTTAACCGATGATGCGAACTTGTCGCTGCTGAGTGCCACCGGCGCGGTATTAAAGACTTCCGCAAATCCGGGAACCACCGATGAGGCGATTAGCGCCGCGCTGCTGGCCGGTACCTATTATGTCAAGGTTGCGCCGGGTACCAGCACAAGCTTCGCCGCTTACACGCTGACCAACTCTGAAATTTATTGCCCGACGGACATCGCCGCCAATACCTGGCAGACGGCAAAAGATATTTCCGCCCTCGACAACTGGGTCGGGTTCGGCGACGCCGCGGATGTTTACAGGCTGGTCATGGACAGAGCTGGAACTCTGACCCTGGGTATGACCGGATTAAACGCCAATGCGGACTTGTCGCTGCTGAGCGCCGCCGGCGCGGTGTTGAAAACTTCCGCTAACCCGGGAATGACCGATGAAGCGATCAATAACGTCGCGCTGCTGAAAGGAACTTATTATGTCAAAGTCGCGGCGGTAACCGGGGTGACCGATGCAAGGTACATCCTGTCCAGCCAAGTCACTTATTTCCCCGGAGACACCAATGATCAGGCGGGAAATACTACTGCGGCGGCAAAAATTGTTGATGCATTGCTGCCTCCCCAGAACGGCTGGGTGGGCCTTGGCGACAGCGACGATTACTACCGGTTTAATTTGGCGGCGGCGACACCGGGGACGCTGCGTCTGAGTATGGACGGCGGCAATGCGGACTTGTCGCTGTATGACGCAAACGGCAGACTGTTGCAGAAATCGGCAAAGACGGGAACATTTGAAGATATGATTACTCGCAACCTTGCCGTCGGAACCTATTACGCCAGAGTTAATGCCGTATCCGGCAATAGTATTGATTACACGCTAACGTTCGATAAAAAACCGCTTGCCGGCATGCTGGTAAGCTAAGGAGCTGTTCAAAAATAACCTTTACATCTTTGCGATTCTCCCGAATGCCTTTGTGTTTGCCGGTTCGTTACATACCTGAAGATATGCGTCTCTCCGGCAATTCACAAAATCACTTCGGGATGTTTCGCGAAACTTGTCAAGTTTATTTCTTTACAGCTCCTAAGTGGAAACTTATGTTGCAATGCGGTATTATTAAAAAGAAGCGCAACTAACGAAGAAAATGGAGAATTGGAATGAAGAAGCGGATTTACGCGGATGGAGTTGAAGCCATAAGCTTCAGTGAAGGAATGGTAAGGATTGACTTGTACAACGCCTTGCATGGCAAAAATAATGAACCGGGCAAAGCGCCGGAACGCGAAGTGACTGACGAATTGATAATGACTTCGCAGGGCTTTCTCCGTTCCTACTCCGCAATGGAGAAACTGGTGAAACAACTGATGGACGCCGGCGTGGTTCAACGGAACGAGGCGGCGGAAAATAAACAGGCGGCAGCGGCTCCGGAAAATTCGTCTCCAAATTTTAAATAGTAATACGATCCAGGCGGCTTTTTAATGGAAAAATCTTTGGAGAAACAGCTCTTTACCGGCATCGAATGCTTGCGCGCGGTGGCGGTGAATTTCTGTCGGGACGTAAACTTTGCGGCGTTATTGACCCAGCAACTGTTCGAACTGTGCCGGACTTCGGAACAGGACGGGATTCTGGAGTTGGCGCGGACATTGGAGTTGGCGCCTGAACTTTGCGTGGAACCTGACTTCCCCGCCGCAGTCGGCGATTACCGCGGACCATTGTTGATTTTGCTCAAAAACGACAACTGGGTATGCGTCATCAATACCGACGAACTTAAATCCAATGCGGAAGACGTGCTGATCTGCGACCCGCTGGCAACCGGGAAGAAATTCATTTCTGTTCAATATGACAAGCTCACCGGCAATTACGGCGGGAAAGTTGTAAAATTCAAGCATCTGCTCACTGGCCAGGAGTCGGGCAACACCGCGTTATTCTGTTTGACCGCGATCGGACGGCATCACGGACTGGATATTAATGTCCGCCGGTTACTGCACGAATATGCCGTTGACACCAAAGAAATCCCGGAACCGCTCATTTTCAAGATTGCGCGCGATTACGGCATGAAGACCAGGAAGCAGCATCTGGACTGGGAGCGGCTGGCCTTGCTGGGAGAAGCGTTTCCGGTCATTGCCGAAAAACAGGACGGCAGTTACGTCATCATCTGCGGCTGGAGAAAAATCAATGACGACGAACAGATTGCAGTAATAGACCCGTCAATGCCGATGAAGCCGGGAGAAAGTTTTATTTTCTGGAATCATCAGAAATATACCGAAATGTGCAATGGCAAAATCCTGCTGATCAAGCGGATTTATTCATTGCTGGATGAAAAGCAGCCGTTTGGAATGATGTGGTTTGTTCCTGAGTTTATCAAGTTGAAAGGCATTTTCGGGCAGATTGCGCTGGCGGTAGTATTAATGAGCGGAGTGGCGCTGATTACGCCGCTGTTCTTCCAGATTGTGGTTGACAAAGTGCTGGTGCACGCTAGTTATACCACGCTTAATGTGCTTGGCATCGGCATCATCATCGCGCTCTGCTTCAATGCATTCATTGAATTTCTCCGCGGTTATCTGCTGCTTCACGCGACCAATAAAATTGACATCAGGACGGCAACCAAAACGTTTGAGCATCTGATGCAGCTTCCGGTCAATTTTTACGAAACGATTTCAGCCGGGGTCCTGATCAAGCACATGCAGCAGACGGAAAAAATTCGCGGGTTCCTTTCCGGGAACTTGTTTTTTACGATTCTCGAACTGGGCTCGCTGGTGGTATTTGTTCCCTTTCTGCTGATTTACAGTGTCAAGCTGACAATTATCGTGCTGGGATTTTCCATGCTGATGGCGGGAATCATCGCTTTGATGATCAAGCCGTTCCAGACCAGGTTGCAGGAATTGTATCAGGCGGAAGGCAAACGGCAGGGAATGCTGGTCGAGGCGATTCACGGCATCAAAACCATAAAATCACTGGCCCTGGAGCCGGTGCAGAAGAAGAAATGGAATGATTCGACGGCATACGCAATCACCCGCTATTTCAGAGTCGGCAAAATTTCATTGACGGCCAGGAGCATCAGCCAGTTGCTTGAAGCGTTGATGTCCGTGACAATCATCTGGGTCGGCGCGCTCAGCGTATTCGAGAAAGAAATCACGGTTGGCTCGCTGATTGCGTTTCAAATGCTTTCAGGCAGGGTTACCGGGCCGCTGGTCAAACTGATTTCGCTGATTCACGAATATCAGCAGACCGCGTTGTCGGTTAAAATGCTGGGCCAGGTGATGAATACCCCTGCTGAGCCGGGCGGCGGCGGAGTGCAAAACCCGTTGCGCGGCAATATCAGTTTTGACAATGTTTCGTTCCAGTACACGCCGGACGGCAGGCAGGTGATAAAAGAACTGAGCTGTGAATTCCCGTCCGGCAGCGTTATCGGGATTGTCGGCCGCAGCGGTTCCGGCAAAACCACGCTGACCAAACTGCTCCAGAGCCTGTATCAGATACAGTCAGGAATCATCCGTTTCGACGGCATTGATCTCAAGGAAATCAACAAGGCGCATCTGCGCAGCAGTATCGGCGTGGTGTTGCAGGATAATTTCTTCTTCCACGGCACGGTCAGGGAAAATATTTCCATCACCAAACGCAACGCGACGCTGGAGGAGATAATTTATGCGGCAAAGCTGGCCGGGGCGGAAGAGTTTATTCAGGAAATGCCCCGCGGTTATGATTCAATACTGGAAGAGAACGCATCCAACCTTTCCGGCGGGCAGCGGCAGCGGCTGGCAATTGCCAGGGCATTGCTGACCAATCCCACGATTCTGGTTTTCGATGAGGCAACCAGCGCATTAGACCCGGAAAGCGAAAATGTCATTCAGAACAATTTAGCGGCGATGGCGCGGGGCAGAACTTTGATTATTGTTTCCCACCGCCTTTCAATTATTCACGGCGCGGACAAAATTCTGGTACTCGACAACGGGGTCAAAACCGCCTTCGCGCCTCATAGTGAACTGGTCAAGCAGCCGGGAATTTATCAGGAATTCTGGCAGCAGCAGATGGGGAGATTCTTATGAGCGGAAAAGTTACAAAACCGGAAAAACCGTTAATTCCGGAATCGCTGGATTATCAGCCTGACGCGATTGAGCTGGAACATTCCAGTCTGCCGTGGCTGGGGCGGTACGGTATTTTATCCGTGCTGGTGTTTTTCGTCCTTGCAATAATTTGGGCGTCGCTCTGCAAGGTGGACAAGATCGTGATCGCCAATGGAAAATTAATTGCGTCCACCAATAATATTGTGCTGAAACCGCTGGAACGCGCCGTTATCAAAAAAGTTAATGTTGAAGTAGGCCAGACTGTCCGCAAAGATCAGACCTTGATTACTTTTGACCAGACTTTTAATCAGGCGGACGTTGACCGGCTGAAAGAACAGTTGAGAAGCCTGACGGCGCAGTCCATCCGGATGCGGGCGGAATTCAACGAAAAAGATTATTTGAAAATGATAGACCCCAATAATATGGATGAAGTCTGGCAGGCGTCAATCTTCGCCAAACGAAATAAATTCTACATCGAAAAGATGGCGTATTTCGCCGAGAATATCAAGCGTCTGAATGCAATGCAGGACTCCACCCGGCAGAGCGTGGCCAAACAGCAGGAACGGCTGGAAGCTTTGCTGCGCATTGAAAAAATGCTGGAAGGATTGCAGGAACGGAAGACCGTCTCCCTAAAACAACTGCTGGAAACCCAGATATCGCGACTGCAAATGGAAAGCGAAACCGATGCCTTGAGAAATAAATTGAATGAGTCAGACCACGAAATCCTGTCCGAAAAGGCCGGCCTGAATTCGTTTGTCGCGGAATGGTACAAGAGCATCACGGAGGAGTTGGTCAAAACCGAGCGTGAATTGAATACCGTCAAGAAAGATCTCGAAAAAGCCGAGCGGCTTAATTCTTTGATTTTCATGCGTTCTCCGGCGGATGCGATCGTCCTGGACATCGCACAGTTTTCAGAAGGTTCCGCCGTGCGCGAAGCGGAACCGCTGGTGACGCTGGTGCCGACGGATGCAAAAATCGAAGCGGAAGTCAATATCGAACCCAAGGATATCGGGCAGGTCAAAATAAATGATGACGTCAGAATTAAACTGGACTCATTTCAATTTCAAATACATGGCACGCTGGCCGGCAAAGTCCGCATGATTTCCGAAGATACCTTTCAGGAACAGGGGATGGCCGGAGCGAAACAAAATTTCTACCGCGCCAGAATCATTATCTCCGGGAAACTGGACAATGTGCCAAAAAACTTCCGGCTGATTCCCGGAATGCAGGTTACCGCGGAAATAAAAGTCGGCAAACGGCGCATCATCACTTACTTGCTGCACCCTCTGGTTAAAGCCCTCGACGAAAGCATTCGCGAACCGTAAAAACTAAGTCTCTTTTCCTGAATTCGCAGGTCGTTTTCTGTATAAATAACCGTATCCGTTTTTAGCGGTCAAATAATTTGAATATCCAATATCCAACAAGGAATATCCAACATTCAAGGTAAAAAATACCGTTATCGCTCCTGCTTTTTCCCGCCAGTATCTATGCTCCTGAATAAAATTGCAATTAGCTCGCCGGTTTCCTTAAGCAGCAGGGAAAGCCTGGTTGAAAGTTGAATCAATATTTATGAAACGGTCTTGCAGATCGAAATCTCGATGATGGTCTTTTGTATTCAGCCTTTCCTTCATCAGTTGGATATTCCTTGTTGGATATTGGATATTCGTTTCTTTACCCATAAATTCTGGTGAAGACCCAAAACTAATGCTTAATGCGGTGGCTTCCTGCATTTCATTTCAGCTCCGAAAAATCCCCGGGACTGGAAAGAATATGCGGAAAACGACCGGTCGCAAAACCATCTTTCCGAGTGTCTCTGCTTCGTGCCGTATTGCGATATTCTGATGGAGAGATTCCGGTATGTTTTTTGAACAATTTGCTGAACATAAAAATATCCGGACAGCCGACGATCCCGGCAATCTGACTGATTGAATATGCCGTCGATGACAACAAATATCCGGCCTGATTTATCCGCGACCGGGTAATGCTTTCCCGGAAAGAACTTCCGGTGTGTTGTTTGAACAGTCTTGAAAAGTGTTCAGGCGAATACCCCGCTTGGGCGGCCAGTTTCCGCAGGGAATAGTCTTTCTCCGGATGCTCGTTAATTCTGGTATAAAGTTTGCGGATATATTCGGAAACCCGGCTGAACGCATTGAGCTGCGAGTCGTTCGTATCAAGATGACTGACTTCCAGCAGCGCCGCCGTCAGCCAGTTTCCGGCGCCGTCCTTGTCACTGCGGTAAAAACAATCCAGCATGCGGTGCAGAATATTGACGAAAAATACCGGGTCGGATATTTTACGGTACAGCGCTGGAAGCGGCATGTCTTCCGGTTTAACGACATTTTCCTGAACGTCAATCACGTCAAAATGGGTGTAAATGACAATCAGCGGTTCGTCGTGATCGTTGTCCGCATACAGCGTCATGCCGGGACGGAATAAAAAGCAGTCACCGCCGCGCAGTTCATATTCCCGGCCATCAAACGTTAACCGCCCTTTGCCGTCAATCAGAAACCACAAATCGAAATCATGGAATGGGTGGTTGCGCAAATCCCATACCCAGTCCGCTTTGCAGAAGAATTTGCCCAGCGAATTGATCCGCACCCTGTTTTTTTCATTAAATATCATAAAAGTACAAAGATATTGCTGTGTTTAGACATTTACAGTTCAATTTAATTCGGCTATAATATATCTATATATTTTAAAATAACAAACTGGGATAATAATATGAATGATTATGACAGAAATATTGTGCGGGAACTGGCGACCCGCTATGCAGAAGTGGCTAATTGTCCGCTGGAAAAGAAAAAACGCGATTTATGGCGGGCCAAAAACAGTTTTAAACTGACAGACCCGCTGATTTATGTCCGGGCCTATGCATGGAATGAAATGCCGATGCTCAAACTGCAAACCGCAGATCCGGTCTGCCGGCAAATAGAATTCTTTTTTCGTAACGAACTGTTTCACGCCACGTTTGCCGATGATTATATTTTTGAACCGTGGTATTCAGTTAACTGCATATATAAATACTCGGGATGGGGTGTTGACTACAAGCTGGAATATCCCGGAGAAATGGAAACACTGGAGGCCTATAAAGTCGATTATGCGATAAAAAAGCTGGATGATGTAAAAAAAATGCGGGCTCCGGTTCACGCTGTTGACGAAGCCGCCACTGCGGAAAAGCTGGAAAAAGTGCAAGACCTGATTGGCGATATTCTTACGGTGGACCTGATTCGCGGACCGTATTGCCGCAACTGGACCGCAGATATTTCCTACGATCTGGGCAAACTGCGGGGAATGGAAAATTTCATGCTGGACATGTACGAGAATCCGGAATGGCTGCATGGGTTGCTGAAATTCATGAGCGAGGGCGTCCAGCGCAACCAGGAACAGGCCGAGTCCGCCGGAGATATCGGTTTGACTTTCACTTACAACCAGGCGATGGCTTATGCGGAAGAATTAAAGGATCCCGCCCCGAACGTCAACGGTGTAAACCGTGAACAGCTCTGGTGTTTCACGGCGGCGCAGGAATTTGCCCTGGTCTCTCCGGAAATGCACGAAGAATTTCTGTTGCGTTATCAACTGCCCATAATGAGTAAATTCGGACTGGTGGCCTACGGCTGCTGTGAAGATCTGACCAACAAAATCAGCATGCTGCGGCAAATTCCCAACCTGCGCCGCATCGCGGTCTCCCCGTTCGCCAATGTCAAAAAATGCGCGGAACAGATTGGCACGGATTACGTCATCAGTTACCGGCCCAGCCCTGCGGACATGGTCTCTTACGACTTCAATGAAGCACGAATCCGGCAAATCCTGAAACGCGATCTTGAATATCTTAAAGGCACATATTTTGATATTACCCTTAAAGATGTCGAAACCGTACAGTCTGACCCGGATCGCATTCGCAAATGGGTGAAACTAGTCCGGGAAATCATCGCGGAAACCTGTTAAAAATATCATACGGAATATTGATTTTCTGCGTCATTTCATAAAAAAGTGATTTTTTTTAAGGATGCCTATTGACTTCCGATGGTACAAGCATGTAACATATATTGCACGTGGATGGTACAAGCATGTAACAGAGGAACAGGCTGGATTGCAACGTGGCGGCGGCTGGAAAATGAATTAAGGCAGGGCTGGCAGATATTCAGCGCCCGGATTATCGAACGCGAGTCCACTATGCAACAATCGGCATTAGTAACAACCTTTAAAGAAAGGAAAGATATTATGAAAAGACAGAAGGCAGTTTTCACACTCATTGAACTCCTGATAGTGATTGCAATCATAGCAATTCTCGCTGCGCTGCTCCTGCCGGCGCTGAATCAGGCGCGCAACAAATCAAAAAGCATTAAATGTGTCAGCAATATCAAACAGCTTAGTTTTACCTTTAGCAATTATTCTATGGATTTTAACAACTTTCAGTGTCCAACCTATATCCAGCCAAGTTTAAAATATTGGACTGCCTTTCTCTGGGATGCCGGTTACAAAGAATTCAACCCGGCCTTCTGCTGGAGCGCAAGAAAAATACAATATTACCACTGCCCGTCTGAACTTACTTATGCTTCAACAGATCCCCGCGCCGGCGGCGGAACTCATCCGGCGGATTATGCACTAAACTACTACACTCATCCTATGGTTACAGCAACAGGAGGATGGACGCGCGCAGGTTCCCTGGCGAATCCGTCCCGTCGTCTTGGCATCATGGATTCATGGTTCGGGCGTATGAGTGCATATTATCTTTATAATGACATAGCCAATTCGGGGGCAAATTTTAATTTGCGCCATAACAATATGTTCAATGTTAGCTTTGAGGATGGGCATGCCGGGTCATTGAAATGTAGCGAGGTACCGATAAGCAATAATGCGGGGTACGCTTACACATGGGCAAATGCTCCGTATCCATGGTGAGTAACGATAATCTTATATCGATAAATGCATATTAACCATTCTTAAAGCTACATAAAAAAGAAAAAATATGAAATTAATCATGTCTCTCGCATTGTTCCTTTACGTTCCATTCATGATAATGGCGGCAGCTACCTCCAATGTAGTAGACTATCGTCCGGCTTTTGACAAAACTCCGTACGTCGGGACTGTTTGGAGTTCGGCCATGCCGTGGTGGGCTCCCAACCGCCCGCGGACCCATGCCCAGGGCGGGCCTGATTATTTTTGGCAGGAGTACTCCAAGCATGATTTGGTTGATACGTGGCGGCAAGTCGCGCTTCAGTGCAAACCCTATGGGTTGGATGGGGTTCAAGTTTCAGTTAATTTACCCAGTCCGGGGGCGGTGCCCACAGTTTTAGAGGGGGCGAGGCTGGCGGGAAACGGTTTCAAAGCGGGAATCTTTGTCACCCTGGAAAAAGAGAAAAACGTTCAGGATAGCATTGCCGCTTTTAATCTATTTTTTGACAAATTAGGAGAGAATTTAAACCATCCTAATCTTGCCCGCTGCGGAAAATTCCCAGTGATTTGCATTTACAATAAATTGTTTAATTTTACTCCGCAGCAATGGCTTGAAATATTGAACGGGGTTGAGAAGAAGCATGGACGGATGATCTGGCTTTTCAATGCATGCTGTGTGCCCGTTAAAGACCCAAAATCTTGTTTGTCATCCTATTTGTCGGTTTTTGACGGAGTAACTCAGTATGGAGCGGTAAGTGATTTCCGCACTGACAAGGGGAATCCGCTGGTTGAAACGATGCGGGAATTCCCTCAGAAAATATTTGAGGGCGGAGTCCACAACACCTATACGGTTCATTTTCATTTTGGCGGACATTTCGATCCTCCGCTTAAGCGTTATTTCGAAGCATGGGAGGATTTTCAGCAGGCTAAACCGGATGCGTTGAATCTTACCAATTTTGACGACTGTTATGAAAACTCGCGTTTTCTACCCAGTTATGAGCTTGACGATTCACTGATGCGGGTAGCGCAATATAAAATTGAACTGTGGCGCGGCAAACCGGTGACACTTTCGGACTATCCGGAAATATATGTGAGCAATGACATTTATGCGTTGATCGGGCAAAAGGCCAATTTCCATCTTATGGCGTTTCCGGTGAAAAAGCAGGATTCCATGCTGGAAGTGGAGCTGGAAGTTTGCAGCCCGTCAGGCAAAGTTTTACATGTTTTTCCCAAACAGCAATGGAAGCTTGACCAATTGAGGACTGCGAGTTTTCAGTTGGACACTTTACCTTTTGCGGGAGAGCCGGCATTGCTGCCCCGCCTTAAATACACCTGGGTGAACGGCAAATCAAAAACCACTGAATTACTTCAGCCTACCATGCTGACGGTGGGCATGCGCCCTCATACGCTGTGGTGGAGCCGGTCTCTCAAACGGCTCATGGACGTCTCCCCCAACCCGGCGGAATGGACCCTTAACGGCAAGAAACCGGCGGAGACTGTAATATGGCAGCCTGAGCAGCCGTTCATATACAAAGGAGAAATTAAAGTCAAATACGGGGATCTTCTCTCACAACGTTGCTCTGATCTTCGGCTGATGCGCAATTTTGTGGAAATCGATTCTTACCCTGCCGCCAACTTTAACTTTGCCAATATTGCCCAACTGCCCGACCCGGGTTATGCGCTGGACTGGTATCAGATTGAGCTTGAAAACAGTAAAGGAGCGCGCTTTGAGACTCCGCCGATTTTTGTTTCGGCAAACCGTCGTCCCGGTCAAATAAGCATGCCCGTTGTCACCACATCAGGGGAACCCGCCGTTATTGAGATTGCGGCAGAGCGAGTGCCGTTTTTCCATTATGCCTGTGATGCCGATTACGGGCCGTATCTGTACGATTCATCCGGTTACCAGCATCATGGTTTTATCGGAGGGCAAGGTTACGGCGGCGGACATTTTGAGCGTCTCGGATACCGCTTTGAACATTTGGGCAAGGTTGCCGGCGATTTTTCTCAAAGACCCCACATGCCGAAATTTAGCGTTGAACCTGACGGCAAAGGATATTTTCATTTTGACGCCGGCAAGGAAAGTTTCATAATGTTGATGGGAGGAACCGCCTTTGCCCCGGCGTGCACTTACGAACTTCAAATAAAGCCTGATAAGTTCGGACAAAAACAAGGCTTGATTGCCAGCGTCAATGGACAGGTGCTCATTGAATTGTTAGCCGATGGCCGCGTTAGAACTGCAAGAGGGAACGCTGTAGAAATGGCCGGAGGAGTTAAAGCCAAAACCATCAAAACGATCGAAGTTTATTCAAAACAGCCGCTTCAAATCGGCAAATGGACACGTTTGGCAGTAGTTTACGATCTTCACGATCTTATTTTGTATGTCGATGGTGTTGAGCAGGGACGCGCCGCCGTTGGCTATAACCCTTGTTGGGAAGTGCTCAACCATGTAATACTCGGTTCCAATTGTAAATGGATATGGGACCCGGTTGATTATTTTACCGGAGGAATTCGTCAAGTGCGCATCTATGGTCGAAACCTGAGTCCGGATGAATTTTTGAAATAAATCAATTGTTTGAAAGTTGGATCGAACTTATTATCGGAAGTTGAACCACTTACAAATAAAAAAGCGTTAATGAATTCAAAATAAATAATTTGCTGACTTGGAACACCGCAATCCGTCGCGGCCCGGTCTTGCGTTCGACAATAACCGGATCAGCGACATGGACTGCTCCGGGATGGGGTCTGCCATCTGCGGAAGATGAAAGTTTAACGGAATATTGATTTTCTGCGTCATTTCATAAAAAATGGATTATTTTTCAGATGCCTGTTGACTTTTGATGGTACAAGCATGTAACATATATTATGCGCGGACGGTACAAGCATGTAACATTGGTATAAAGTAAATGAAGCGATAGGGTAATGCCATGGGACCGGTTAAAAGATTGAAACTGTGTGAAGCGATTAAGTCGGATATTGCGTCCGGCCTTTATTTGCCCGGCGGGTTCCTGCCGAATGAGTTTGACTTGGCGGATAAATATGGTTATTCCCGGAATACAGTGCGTCCGGCGCTGGCGACGCTCGAAAATGAGAAGATTATCGAATTGCTGAAAGGCAGAGGACGCCGGGTATGTCCGGTTAATGTCAAAGCCCCGGTTCCGTTGACTTTCCTGTTGCCGTGCGCCGATTTTCTCAGCGACACTAGGGAATACCCATACGCGTTGCATCTGCGTCAGATGCTGAAAGGGGTATCGCAAATTGCTTTCGAACACAATTGCCGGGTGCAGACGGTGCCGGTTTCACCGACAAACTATCAGCATAACATTGATTTGAAGCAATTGGACTTCGTTGATTCAAACAGCAAATTGCTGGTGCATAATTACTGGTATGCTGATTTATTTCCGCTGTTCAAGGAACGCGGCTGCAAGATAGCTTTTGTCGAAACTCAAGCCCGCTATTTCAAGCTTTATGCCGATTACCTCAAAAATTGGTTTGTCTTAACCATAGATCGTGAAAACGCGGCGGAAGCGGCGGTAAAATTTCTGGCGGAACGCGGTTGCCGGCGGATTGCGTTGGCGAATGGCTTTATTGAAGAAAAAGACCATCCGATAATGTCCGGTTATAAATCAGGACTGGCCAAATGCGGGCTCCGGTATGCCGCCTGGATAGACACGCGGGCAATCACCGATGAAATTATCGGCAGGTTCATCGCCGACTTCTATAAGAAAAATAAATTTGACGCGTTGCTGCTGGACCCCCAACTGGTTTTCAGGCTGCGGACGCAGCATTCGTTGAATTATTATCTCGGCTTGCCGTCAAGCGTGAGAATCATGGCAGATAACGAAATGAGCTATAACCAACAGGCGTTCCCGTCGCTTTCAAGTCTGGTTTTTCCGTATGAGGAAATAGGCCGGATTGCGGCGCGGCTGCTGCTGGAAGATGAATTCAGGCCGGGTCGGCAGATATTCAGCGCTCAGATTATCGAACGCGAGTCCACTATGCAACAATCAGCTTTAGTAACAGCCTAAAAAAAGGAAAGACATTATGAAAAGACAGAAGGCAGTTTTCGCAAAAGAAAGGAAAGACATTATGAAAAGACAGAAGGCAGTTTTCACACTCATTGAACTCCTGATCGTGATCGCCATCATCGCAATTTTGGCAGCCATGCTGCTGCCGGCGCTGCAAAAGGCCCGTTCAACCGCCAAAAAGAGTTTCTGCTCAAACAATATGAAGCAGATCTGCCTGGCCCACAGCATGTACATCACAGACTTTAACCACGTTGTCACTTGGAGTCAGTCTACCAAAAGCGGCCAAAAAACACAAAACGGAGCATGGACGCAAGTTCTCGCGCCATATGTCAACAACAATGCGCTTCTCTGGGTCTGCCCGTCAATCCCGGTATTAGATCTGCAACTAGCACTACTTAAATCCTGCCATGACCCATATGCGGCTGCCTGGACAAGCGGCATGCACACGGACCAAACTATCGGGATCAATGGCTTCTTCTTTGACTATACGGATCAAACCCAACAGTTAACCAGCAATAATTTGACTATCATCAAGACCCCGTCTAAACTGATCTATAGCGGAGACAATGCGGACTATCTGGGCTTCTGCGTTCCGGGAAATAGTAACGACGGCAGATATGTTACCTACAATGGATTGTGGCCGACTGCCGGCGCGTATTTCAATCCATGCCACGATAATAACTGCAATCTCGGCTACCTGGACGGTCATGTTGAATCAGTCCCCGCAATGGTTCTATATCCCCGTGTGACGAAAGTGGATGTGTCAAACCTTTATTTGTATATGCTGCAGAAATAATCATCCTTAAGAAGAAAAGGTCAACCAATAATGAAAGTGAAGAAACTGTTTTCCGGGTTGGTCCCACTATTCCTGAGCATTGCTCCGCTCATGGTTTCCGCCGAAGAAAGCTTTCAGCTTCCGACCGTAAGGATGCCTTTCATGAAAGAAGCGCCTTGCATTGACGGCGAAATCAAGGAATCTGAATGGGCTGGCGCAGCCAGGATGGAGGGTTTATGCATCCATGGCTCAGGTAACTTAACCGGCGGCAAGGTAAGCTTCTGGGTGGGCTGTGACAACCGTAAACTCTATATTGCGATGATAAGCGAAACCGCCCCCGGCGGCAAATTATTTGCCAAGGTCGCTCCCGTCAAGGACGGCAACGCCCGGGCCTACCTCGACGACAATGTCGAACTTTTTTTTGATCCGACTCCCAACGCCGCCAAGGAGGAAAGATTTATCTATCATGCCATTATCAACTCCAAAGGCGCTATGTACAGGCAAAAATATGCCGCCGCCGGCGGAGAAAACTGGCGCGACGAGATAGAGGCAAAAAGCAGGATAATCGGGGACAGATGGCATTTCGAATGCGCTATTCCCTTGCAATCTCTTGGAGTAAACAGCTCTCTCGAAGGCAAACCTTTCGGCTTGAGAATATGCCGGAACTGGCAGAGCGCCCAATATGGGAAAGTGTCGCAATGGCCTCCGTTCGGCGGCCCCCATGTGAATACTGACACCATGCCGGTCATTACCTGGGACAATACGGCGCCGGTTGTACAAACTCTTCAGCTCATTGATAAAGCTTCAAATAAGGCTAAACTAATACTGTCTGTATATAATCCTGGAACGCAACCGCTCAAAGTGGCGGTGGACGTGCAAACGAGGCCTAGAAGTTCCGCCCATTCCAACCTGACCGAGACGGTCGAACTGAAGCCTGACGAAACCAGAATACTTGAGCTTGCGGCTCCTGCAATGGCGGACGAAACCGTCTACGCATGGATGAAGATCGGCTCTCCTGACGGCGCAAAAATTTATTATCTCAGGGATTTGAACTTCTCGATCTCTCGCAAAGAACCTTTTTTTGTGGCTCAGGACAGTGCCGCCGAAAGAATCAACTTCAATTTTGCTTATTACCCTTCGATCAATTCAATGAAGCTGAAAGTGGACTTTTCCGCACTTGAGGACAAGGGGAATGTAAAGGGAGCCATAATCGAGCTTCGCAAAAAGGGCGAGTCAAAAGTCATCGGGAAACTTGAACTGAAGGAAGTCAAAAACTTTTCCGCAAAAGTCGAGAAATGGAAACTGCCGGAACTTGGCGAAGGGGAATACGAGCTGACGCTGACTCTCGACGGAGCGAAAGTCAATCCGTTGAAGGATACCTTCGTGCGTCATAAGTTTCCCTGGGAAGGCAATAAAATAGGCATGAGCGACATCCTGATCCCGCCCTACACGCCAATAAAGATTGACGGAGAATCCGTCTCCACCATCCTGCGCAAACACAGTATTGACAAGACCGGGCTCTGGACTCAAGTGGAGGCGCTTGGCTCACGCATCCTGAACAAGCCGATGCGCCTGGAACTGACGAGCGGCGGTAAAACTTACATCGCCGAAGGAATTGATTTTAAATGGACTGAAAAACGGGATACCAAGGCGGCGGCTGAAGGGAACTGGAAAGCCGGGCCGTATTCCGGAAGCGTCAAGGCGGAATGGGATTATGACGGACTCATGAAGTGGACGCTGGAGCTTCCCCAATCCGATGTCAAAATAGATTCCTTGCGGCTGATTATACCGGTTGACAATTCAATCGCTCCTTTGATGCATGCCTGCACCGACGGAATAAGATTCAACTACGCCGGTTATGTTCCGTCAGGAAACGGCGTCGTGTGGACATCAGGCAAGGCCGCCCACAACTTCCTGGTCGGCACCTTCGTCCCCTATCTGTGGGTTGGAGGTGAGGACCTTGGCATATGCTTTTCGGCGGAGAACGACAGAGGCTGGATAAATGCGGCAGGGAAGTCCTGCCAGGAAATCGTCAGGAATGGCGACACCCTGGAAATCGTCTATAACCTTATCGCGCAACCTTCAATCATCAAAGAAGCAAGAGAAATAACACTCGCCTTTCTGGCTACGCCGGTTAAACCCATGCCGGAAAACTGGCGAGTGAAGATATTCGGCGCATGGAAAGCCAAGCCGTTCGTGGGCAAGGATAATTACCTGGGATTTTTCGGAGCATGCTATTATTGGGGAGCGGAAACGGCATGTCAAGACTATTACCCGCGCGGCGGCGATATGGAATACCTGAAAAAGCTTGTCGAAAAAAGGAATAGCGGAATTGATGACAAAGCTTATATTGAGAATTGGCTTAAGGGTTATACCAAGGCTCTGGACGCAATTGGCGACCCGGATGAAAGAAAGAAGCTGGCGCAAGTCTACAGGAATCATGTGAACTTCGCTTTCAAGGGAATGAGCGAACGTATGTGCTTCTATACAAACGGCAGAGGCGTGAGGTTCGACACTCCGGAGGGGCAGACCTTCCTGAACGAATGGATTATCTCCGAATTCTCAACCAGAGCATGGAAATACGCCGGCGGCGTCTCCTACGACCTCGACCCCGTTGCCAGCTTCCGGGACTATGCATTATGGTATTTCAAAGAGATGGCCGAGATTTGCCTCGATTCAATTTATTGGGATGACCTCTTCTTCTCCTCCAACTTTAATACTGCGCTTACGGATGCATATTATCTGCCGGATGGAAATATCCAGCCGTCCATGGGGCTTTACAACATGCGCGAATATGTGCGCCGCGGCGCCGTCATGTATCTGGAGATGAAGCGTCCCGCCATGAATATGGTCCACATGACAAACACCGCCATAGTTCCGATATTAAGCATGGCCCAGATGAATTATACATGGGAGGACAAACGCGGGGACGCTGATTTCCAGGACAGGTTCAGCCGCGATTATATCCGCGCCGAAAGCATCGGGCTGCAGCAGGGTAACATCCCCTATTGCCTCTGGCTTGTTAATGGCAAGGATAAACAGAAAGTCGCATGGGCGGAAAGGACCGGAACCGGCGTGGCGTTAACCCATGAAATAAAGACTTACGGAACTCCGGATATCTTCTGGGACACCTACAAGACAATGCTGGATTTCGGCTACGGCAGGCCGGATGTCAAAGTTTCACAATACTGGAGGAAGGACCATCCGGTATCTTTTGCGGGGATAGACACTTCCTCGCTCTCCATGAGTAAGCCTTCCGCCTGCCTTGTTTTAGTCTGCGACTGGAAAAACGGCGGAGAGGCACAGATGAGCCTCGACAAAGGTCTCTTTAAGAATGACGCGAAACTTAAAGCGAAAGATATGGAGAGCGGAGAATCTCTTGCTATTACGCCGGAAGGCAAGGTAAAATTCAATATCAAGCGTCATGATTTCAAACTGATCCTCGTCGAAGAGGACAAAAATAAACCGGACAAGGCATGAGGACGAATTCTTTGTACCGCCGGAGGAATGCAATATGAAACCCCGAAAAACTGTTTTCATCGCTTTATGCGTTCTTTGCCTGACTGCATTTGCAGATGAAAATCCATATTCAGTTCCTCCTTCAATTGGAAACCAGGCAATTGAAAATGTTATTTCAAAATTTAACAATACCTTGATCTTCCATGCCGCATTTGATGAAATGCCCAATGCTTCCATTTCAAATGGAAGCAATGAGCCTAAAACGCAAAAGGAGATTGAATACGGTCCCGGAAAATCAGGCAAAGCCTTGTCTAATGGAATAATAGTTTTTTCCGGACATGAAAATCTGGACAGCTTATCCGGAACCGCAATCCTCTGGGTCGAAGTGTGCCGCTCCAAACCGACGGCAAAGAATGAGCTCGCTTTCTTCCCGCTGGATATAAGAATTTATGACGACAAAAAAAAATCTGCGGCGATGTTCAGAATCGGTAAAATGGATTCGAAAAACAATGCCAAGATTTATTCCTATTTTCAGGGCGACGGCGCGGGAAGTATCGTTAAAACAGTTTACCCGCACTACGTTAGCTCTTTGAACTGGGAAAAAGGCAAATGGCATCTTCTGGCCTTAGCCTGGAACCCCGGCTGTATTCAGATATCCTTTGACGGGCAGCCTTTCGTAAAAAACGACACAATACCTCCCATATCCGGTAAAGCAAACCAAATAATAATTGCCGCAGTTTCATCGCGGCATGCGGAAGCCGCGATGTCTGTCGATGAGGTAATGATTTTCAACCGCCCGCTTTCGGATGACGAGATAAATTGGATATGGAACTCAATGGGTAAATATGAACCATTGCATTGAAAAACATGAAAGGAATTTACTTATGAGAAATATGCCGAAATAAATTGCTTTAACCGTGTAAATATTCAGAAATACACATATTTCAAAAAACCTGGACAACTTGCACAAAAAATTAAATAACAAATGAGAAGACTTTAATGAATTCAAGAGAAATAATTTATGCCAACCTGGAACACCGCAACCCGCCGCGGCCCGGTCTTGCGTTCGACAATAACCGGATCAACGACATGGACAGCTTCGGGGTGGGTCTGCCCAAAGGCTATACTCCGAAACGCTGGATTGAAGGACAATATGAATACTATGACGACATGTGGGGCAATGTCTGGGCGCGCATGACCGACGGCTGCGACGCCGGAGAAATATTCAAACCTGCCATCGAAGACTGGTCGCAACTGAAAGACTATCTGCCGCCGCAATACGACTTGGATGAAACGGTGTCTGCCATCCGCCAAGGTTTCGTCAATGGTCCGGACAAATTCAAACTGTGCTGGATGCCGGGATGGGTGTTCGCCTCCTCCCGCTATCTGCGGAAGATGGAAGTTTACTTGATGGACATGCTGCTCTATCCTGAAGAACTGAAGCAGCTTCATGCTAAAATTGCAGTAGGGTTTGAACTGCTGATCCGGGCGGCCGGAAAGGCCGGGTGTGACGGCATTATTTTCTGTGAAGACATGGGTACTCAGAACGGCCTGATGTTCTCGCCCGAACTGTGGCAGGAATACTTCGGGGAATTGTACTGCAAACTTTTTGGAATGGCCCACGAATGCGGACTGAAAGTATTCATGCATTCCTGCGGCAAGAACCGTCAGATACTGGAACCGTTACTGCTGGCCGGAGTTGACTGTTTCCAGTTCGACCAGCCGACCGTCTACGATATGGCCGACTTGGCGCAATTGCTGAAAAAATATAAAGCGGGGCTGTGGTCGCCTGTGGATATCCAGAAAATACTCCCGACCGGCGACCGGCAGATCATAGAAAAAGGCGTTGAAGATATGTTCAAGCATTTCGAGGGCGGCCTTATCTTCAGAAACTACGGCGATCTCAAAGGCATCGGCGTCAAGGAAGAATGGAACAACTGGGCGTACGAGGCCATCCTGAGTCACATTAAACACAATACGCTTCGCAGCGATTAATTTAAAACAACACGGGAATATTTAAATGAATGAATTTAATGAATTGATGCAGGCGTGCCTGGGGAATTCCAGGGCGCTTACCTTTAAGCCGTATGCGGTCGTGTCCGGAAAAAGGATAACGCCGGACCGGCATACCGAAAAAGTCAATTTGAAAAAACGTCTGATACATCTGACGTTCGAGTACGAAATGCGGTTTAAAGAAGATTTTTTCATTTCGCTGAAAGACGGAGAAATGACCGCGGAACGCCTGATCCGCAATATCAGCGGCAAGACGCTGGAATTGACTGAATTAGGCATTGAACTCAATGGAATAACGTTTGACGCGAATGCGGCGGAAGATTATTTTTACCATGTCGAGAATCCGCGGATTTACAACCGGATGGCGATCAAAGTTGATTTGAAACGGACTTCGGAGATGGCGCTGTCGTCAGAGTTCGATATACTTGCCGGCAATCGCTGGGCGGACCCTGGCGTAGTGTCAGACCGGATCGGTGCTTCGCCGTACCAGCCGTTCCCCGCAATTCTGCTCTCGAATTATCACAACCGGAGAGGTCTGGTTCATGGCACGCTCAGCCAGCGGGTCTTTTTTCACAATTATCTGGTCAGGCATGACGCAGGTCAGATTCAGCTCGATGTCCTGTCCTCGTTTAAAGCCGTGTCTCATTTGGATTTTAAGGCAGGGGCGGTACTGAAAGATACATGGTATCTGGGAACGGTTGACCGGGCGGACGAATTGCAGACGATTTTTGAGCGATATGCCAATGTTTTGCGGCGGCGGCTGCCGCCGATGTACGGGGCGACCGGCATCAATCGTCATTCGCTGGTGTGGGGGTCGTGGAATGATGGCATTTCCCGCAATATAACACAGGAAAAATTACTCAATGCCGCTGAATTTCTGGCGGATAATTTTCCAACAGTCCAGTGGATGCAAATGGACGGCGGCTATGCGGCGTTTTGCACCAGAGAAAACGGACCTCACGGGCTGGGTATGCCTTACGAAGGGGAAGCCGGATTGGCGAAAGACAAGTTTCCCGCCGGATTAAAAGATTTTACCGACAAGGTCCGGCAGACCGGACTCAAACCGGCGGTGTGGATCGGCGGCACATTGCCGAAAATCGCTCCGCTGGCCCAGGACCATCCCGAATGGTTTATTGACTATTCTTACCGCACCCCCAATAGCCTCGTGCTGGATGTGAGCAAGCCGGAGGTCAGGGAGTATATGTGCCGGGCGCTGGACTATTTCCTGGATGAATCAGGATTCTGCGGCGTCAAACAGGATTTCTGGTCGTATGCGTTTGAAGACAGTCATCCGCTGCTGGCGTATCAGGATGGTTCCGGATATCAATGGCGCGACTGGTGGTTGAAGGAAATCCGGAACCGGCTGCCGGCGGACGGCTATCTCCAGACTGGCTGCGATATCGTCATGGGCAATCCGTTCCTTGGGGAATTTTTCACCAATTACCGTTACGGAATCGATATCGGCGCCGGCATCTGGGAGAACGTGAAAACCAATTTTCTGTGGGGCGCCGCGTGTTTTGCCTTGCAGATCGGCGACCTGATTGTGCCAAACAGCGATTCGGTCGGACTGTTTCCAGGGTTGACGGATACGGAAGCGATGCTGTGCATTAATTATTGCCTGATTTCCAGGTCGATGGTGGAAATCTCCGGTTGGTTATACAATGAGCCGCAGGACAACCCGCGATTCAAAATCCTTAAAAAAGCGGTTTGCTGTCCTAATAATGGACAAAATGTCTATTTTGCCGGTCACCGCTACCGGGAGACAGACGATGCGCCCGCAGTGTGGTATCTGAAAAGCCCGCATTTCTCATTGCTGGAAGACAACCCGCATCTGCCGTTGCGAACTGTAGCGCTGTTCAACACACAGGACTGTCCGCGGAAAATCGGAACCAATTTTGCCGAACTTGGTCTGAAGGCGGGCCAATACATCTTGACCGATGTATGGAACAATAATGCCGTTTTTGTGGAACAAGACGGTTTCGCAGTGGAAATGCCGCCGCATTCCAGCCGCTTGTTCGCCTTGAACCGGCATGATGCCGGATGTCCGCAACTGCTGGACAGTAATCTACAAGTTATCCAAACCAACGGCGACAAGGACGATTTAACATTGCAACTGGCCCATCGCGGAGATTTTGAGTTCAGAATTAATCGCAAACCGGTGTCGGCGAAGTTTAACGGTCAGCCCATCGCAATGACTGCTGCCGCAACCGGGGGCGGGTATGTTGTTTCAGGCATACTTACGGAGCCGGGCATCATTGATTTTGAATTTTAGAGGAATATATTTTGTTCTTGAATCTTCTGCCCGCCCGCAGAACGGACGGAAGGAGATTCTTTATCAGTATTTGCCGTATTTGAGTCCGGCCTCGACGAAAGCATGGATATTTTCTTCAGGCGTATCGCGCGGCGTCTGATCGCCCGCGGCGAGAATATAGCCGCCGCCGACTTTCGCGGCGTCCATACATGCCTTGACTGAATTCTCAACATCATCCGGCGTACCGTTGAGCATGACATGAATGGAATTTACGTTACCGCGCAATGAAATTTTATTGCCGAAAGTTTTCTTCACTTCCGCCAGATCAACATTGCCGGTCGGCGGAGATTCCAGCGCGTCAAACCCGTCCACGCCCATTTCCGCCGTAATCGGCAGCCCCTGGCGTGATTTGCCGCACATATGATATTGCACCGGAACGTTAAATTTGTGACTGGCGGCGCAAATCGCTTTGCCGAAATCCAGCGAAAACCGGCGGTGCAGATCCGGAGAAATCACACTCATCGAGGTGCTGGAACCGCCAATCCCGACTGAATCCAGTTTAGTGTTTTTAAACACATGATTTACCAGCGCCACGGAATATTCGGTATACTGCTTAAAAATATCCGTCATTAATTCAGGCATCAGCATCAGGTCCATAATCATATTCTGGGTTCCGCGCAGCCAGTCCCACCAGTCGACAGGAGAGGATACCCACAATCCGGCATGCGCCCGGTCGCCAATAGCGTTGTATGCCGCCGGGATTTCGCTTAAATCCTGAGTATCCGGATGCTTCAGCAATTCCAGCACCTTCGGCATGTCCGCTTCCGGATCATTTACAAAGGGCGTAACTCTGGAAGGCGGGCTGTTTCTGGAAATATGATATTCTCCCGACAATTTTCCTTTTGGGGTATTATAGGTCAGGGTATAGTAAATTTCATCGGCCGTTTCACGCGTGACTTGCCGCGTCAGTTCCGGATCGTGCGGCGACGGTTGCGGACCCAGATGCAGAAACGCGTCTCCATGAAAACGGTCATATTCAGTTTCCACTCTGGCCTTCCACAACGGCACCGGATTTTTGACAAAAAATTCAATGTAGTCGCCGCCAAAATATTTTACCGGCACCATTTCGCTCATTCCAAGACAGATCGGCACACGGTCCGGAATTCCGCACTTCATCGCTGTTGTTATCCGTTCTTTTGATGTCATCAGTCACTTCTCCTTTTTTATAATAATATTACTTTTTGATTGACTTTTATATCAACAAAGTTAATATTTATATATAAAATATTAACTTTTTGGTAACTATGACCGACAATCCGTTAAAAATCATCGCCACCGGACATTCGATCTGTTTGCCGCAATGGAGTACCCGCGTCGAACTCCGCGTACCGCATTTCAGGATTTATTACATTGAAGACGGCGGCGGCGCGGTAACCGTTTGCGGCAGACGTTATAAACTGGAAAAGGGATTTGTTTATTTCATTCCCGGCAACCAGCCGTTTATTAATCATTGTGACAAGCGGATGAGCGTAAGTTTTTTACACGGAGTTCCCGCAACTCCGCTGTTTGAAGCGATGCTTGCCAAAGTCAATGTTGTGTTGAAATGGAGCTTCACGGAATTCGCGATTTTCGATGCGACGTTCAAGCGGCTGGGAAAAATTGACCTTGAGAAACTGGACGGCAACTGGTTTGAACTGTATGCGCTGGGAAATTGTATTCTCGCCAAAGTCCTGCATTTCTTTGAAAAAAAGGAAAGCGCAGCGCCAATTCCGGCGGAACTGGAAAACGCGCTCGATTTCATCAACCGCCATTTTACGCAAAATCCGTCACTGGGAGAAATTGCCGGACATGCCAATTATGCTCCGATCTATTTTCACCGGCTCTTTAAAAAATATTTCACGGTTTCCCCGCATCAATATATGGAGCGCAAACGCATGGAACTGGCACACGGGCTGTTGATGAATTCATCAGGAACAATGGGAGAAATTGCCGAAC
This sequence comes from uncultured Lentisphaeria bacterium, assembly GCA_903831825.1. GTDB lineage: Bacteria > Verrucomicrobiota > Lentisphaeria > Victivallales > Victivallaceae > CAIPAT01. The sequence goes on from CAIKZE010000388.1 coordinate 29,846, forward strand.
TGTCCGGCTATCAAAATGTCTTTTATTTTTCGAGGGTCTTCAAAAAACACTTTGCCATCAGTCCCGGCAGCATGCGCAAACGCAAAATGATGCCGTAGACTCCGAAATTCAAAATTCAATCATGGCTTTAACCACGCCATCACGATAAGACGCCACCAGGTCAAAGGCCTCCTGAGCGCGTTCCAGCGGGAAATGATGCGTGGTCATGATATTCACATCACATTCTTGCGCGGCAATCATGTCCAGCGCCGCCTGTACGCAATGGTTCTGGCGGCGGACATTCTGAATGCAGATTTCCTTGCGGCGCATGTGGTCCATGTTAAACGAAATGCGGTCAACTTCCGGAATGCCGATAAACATTATTTTGCCGCCGGGTTTTACCAGTTCGATGGCCTGGTCGGCGGCTTCCTGCTGTCCGCAGCATTCAAACACCGCATCCAGCAGGAGCGGTTCGACGCTGGTTATGCCGGCGACAACATCGCTTTTCAGCGGATTTCCGGTCCAGGAGGCTCCGGCTTTCTTCGCGACATCCAGCCGGGCGTCAATCTTGTCCGTGACATAGATTTTTTCCGCTCCCTGCGTCAGCGCCGGGAGCAGCACGCTCAAGCCAATCGGGCCGCAGCCGAGAATGCCGATGCGGGCATGGCGCATGGGGATGGATAAATTCACGGCGTAAATCCCGATGGACAGCGGTTCGGAAAGCGCCGCTTCCTCCAGCGTCATCTGGTCCGGAATCGGATAGCAGGATTCCTCTTTCATCAGTATATAATCGGCCAGACAGCCTTCCACCTGTCCCGGACAGCCCAGAAAAGTCAGTTTGCGGCAAGTATGCGGACGCCCCGCGAGACACTGGTCGCATTGACGGCAGGGCGTTGCGGGTTCAACTGCAATCCGGTCGCCCGGTTTCACCCGCGTTACCGCGGCCCCGGTCTTTTCGACGATTCCGGAGCATTCATGGCCGACCGTAAACGGATATTGCACGATCTGCGAGCCGATCCGGCCGGTCGTATAATAGTGAACATCGGAACCGCAGACCCCGACATGCGTCATTTTTATCAACACGTCTTTATCGTCTTTTATCTGCGGAACCGGCACGTCAAACATCGTCATCTGCCGGATTCCGGTCAATTTCACAGCTCTCATAATTTATTTTCCTTGTTTAAGGTTTACCAGGTAAGACGGTAAAATTGCCGGACATTCTCTAAAAGTTCAATTTGATCGTCGGTGACATTTCTTTGTCGGATCGCGGCCAATGCGGCAGACAGGTCAGATGCGATTTTTGAAGGAAGTTGAAATTGCTCACCGGAAAGAGCGTCGGCAAGACGAAAAATATCGCTGACATGTTTTTCAATCTTGATTTTAGTTTCTTCAGAGATATTTTCTTTTTTTGAAAGCTCCTGACAGGCTAAGGCTTTCAGCGGAATCAGCCCTTCAAGCGTAATTGTCGTTATTCCGCGAATAACGGCGTTATTGGAACAAATGAAATTATAATACTCCGGCTCAAAAATAATCGCGGATAAACTGGGTTTTTCGTCTCCGACATCCAATAAAGCGAAATTGTACTCCCAGTTTTCAACAGGTTTATCGGAAGCAAGCTCTAATTGAGCAGGGAAGTCTCCGTTTTTCGGTTTTACAAAACGGAAAAAGGTGGGACGGTTATTGCTTTTACGGGTTTGAACACTATAGCCGCCGTCATGAATAAAGCTTTTGAGTTTCACACCGAACCCGCCCTTGAGTTTGTCGGAAACAATAACAATATCAAAATCATTGGTCGGTCTGAATTCGAGATGCATGGAGTTCAATACGAGTTCACACGCAACGCCGCCAATCAAGATATAATCATTTTGATAATCTTGAAAATATTTTCTGAATATTTCGAGTCCGGTCACCATTGTCTATTTTCCTTTATATCGAGCAATGCCGCCTTGATCCGCGGATCGTTGGTGTTTTGAAATGAAAGCTCAAGCGACAGCAAATCCATGGTTTCGCTTTTATCCGGGGGAAGCAAATAACTCCAAATCTGAATATCCGCGACCCCGCCTCCAATAGAATCCGTCATAACAATATGATTCTCCTTAAGCAAACTGCTGAATGTTTTTTCATGCACGGCATAACACTTCCGGGAAACCGCAAGATTGCTGTAACGGGCCAATGCATATTCACCGGCATAGCGCCAGGAGCCATCGGAAAATATCATGTCATCCTCAATGGATACTACTTTTTTAACAGGAGATCTCAAATACGGCTGTGCGCGTTCCCAGAGCATTCTCTTGTCTGAATCGAATACCAGTGCTTTACGGTAGCCATCCGAACGGAGCCTGCAAAGTTTCAGTTCATCAAGTTGATTCGCGGCACGAACTACACCCATTGTAGTGTAGTTCATGAACTTTGCCACCTGCGTTAACGTACAGTTATTAAGGGTATCGCATGATAGGTATTCGATTAAAATTGCCTGTGCCGCCGGGCGGAGCCTGACTGACGGCGGCACACGTTTTTCTTTGATCCGTTCAAATAGCGTTATTCCCAAGTACGGCAGAAACATCTGCGTTCCTGGAACAATAAATGAAAGTCCGCGCTTGATAAGCATTAAGCGTTCTTGACGGGATAGAAGATCAAAAACAAATACAGGAACCTGCGAAAGTTTGTCATTGAAAACGGAAGCGGTGCTCTCAAGCTCCTGAATGGAATGCTTCTCAAAGAAGTTATCCTTGGCGCACAAAAAGTAAACCTTCTTTGAAAAGAGTTCTCCAGAATAAAAAAGAAACGCTCTCCGGACAAAAAACGGAAGCATGCTTAATTCTTCCGGATAAAATGAAACATCGCAGGCCAGAACCTGCGATAGATAATCTTGAATAATCTTTGTTTCCATAGTTATCCTTCTCATCTTGTAACCGAACATTTTAAATATAACCCATATATGGTTAAATGTAAAGAACACGGTTACATCTTTTTTTGTTTTCTCTGCAAATCAAAAATATTCAACATAAAACAACAAATAAATAAACCTTCTTTGTTTCACTTCTTCTGCTCAGGATATAGATCAAAAATCTTGCCGGGGTTCAGAATGTTATTCGGGTCCAGTGCTTTTTTCACGGCGCGCAGCATGTTGAGATATTCTTCCGAAACCACATATTTCATGTATGGTTTGCGCTTGTGGCCGATGCCGTGTTCGCCGGAAATCCGGCCTCCGGCTTTGGCAATGTCAATATAAACGGTTTTCAGAATTTCCGGCATGGTGCTTTCCCAGCGTTCGTTGCTCCACTCCGGCGGACAGACGATTCTGGCGTGCAGATTGCCGTCTCCGGCGTGGCCGAAACATGGAATCAGCACTCCGTATTTTTCCGCGATTGACTGAAGATGGGCTAATACTGCCGGAATATCCGCCGGCGGCACCACCAGGTCTTCCCCGCTCTGCCGGGAAGAAAAAACGTTATACGCCTCGCCGACGTTGCGCCGGATTTTCCACACCCGTTCGGAAGTGGAAGGATTGTCCGCCACATAAACTTCGGTTGCGCCGTTGTCCTGGCAGAATTTTCCGATCAGTTCATATTCGCCTTCGACCTGCTCTTTGCCGGGGCCGTCGGCGGTAATCAGCAGCATCGCGCCGCAATGCTGATAAGGGATGGTTTCGTTCAGATAATCGCAGGCGGCTTTGAACGCCGTCCGGTCAATAAACTCGATGGAGGTCGGGATAATGCCGGTTTCAGCCATGATCCGGGGTACGACTTTGATCGCCTCTTCGGAAGAATTGAACAGACAGAGCAGGTCAACCTGATATTTCGGCAGCGGAATCAGTTTCAGGATGATTTTCGTGAAGAATCCCAGGGTGCCTTCCGAACCTACCATCAACTGGACCATGTTATAACCGGTAACGTCCTTGAGCAGTTTGCCGCCGAGTTCGACGATTTCCCCGGTGGGGGTCACTACTTCCAGTCCCAGCACGTAACGCGAGGTGACGCCGTATTTTACCGCCTTGCCGCCGCCGGCGTTTTCGGCCACGTTGCCGCCGATGAAACAGGTTTCCATGCTCATCGGATAGCCGGCGTAAAAGAGGCCGGCTTCCCGGATATATTCATTGATTTCATTGGCGATAACGCCTGGCTCAACCACGATCATCATGTTTTCCCGGTCAAGCTCCAGTATCCGGTTCATGCGGTCGGTGGCGATCACGATTCCGCCGAAGATCGGCACCGCGCCGCCGGACAGCCCGGAACCGGCGCCGCGCGGCGTGACCGGAATCATTTCCCGGTTGGCCAGTTTGATAATCGCGGCGACTTCCGCCGCGCCGGACGGCCTGACCACGGCCTCCGGCATCGTGCGGTATTTTTTACCGGGAATCTCATCACGGGAAAACGGTTCAAGCTGTTCGGCATCGTTGAAAATTACATATTTTTCACCAACAATCCGCTTTAATTCCTCGATGACTGCCGGGGTGATTTTATTGTACGTTACCATAGGCGTTCTCCCTTGCGAATCCGTTCCGTCAGTTTGGGCAGGATGTCGAACAAATTGCCGGCAATGCCGAAATCGGCGATTTTGAAGATCTGCGCTTCGGGGTCTTTGTTGATTGCCACAATCCGTTCCGCGGTCTGCATGCCCGCCATGTGCTGAATCGAACCGGACAGCCCCACGGCGATATACAGTTTCGGGCTGACGGTTTTGCCGCTGAGCCCGATCTGATGCGGATAACTCAGCCAGCCGCGGTCAACCACATCCCGCGTCGCGCCCAGCGCCGCGCCCAGCGCATCCGCCAGTTCGCGCACCAGATAAATATTCTCGGCTTTTTTGATCCCGCGTCCGACCGTAACGACGATTTCGGCATCCTGCAAATTAAATTTTTCTTCATCGGGAACAAATCCGGTGCGGCTGATCCGCGATTTCAGCAGTTCCGGCGGTGCGGCCAGTCTGATGATTTCACCTTCCCGTCCCGCTTCCGGCTGCGCCGGCCTGGTGGATTTCGGCCTGACGGTAGCCATCTGCGGACGGCAGTCCGGACACTTGATCGTGGCCATGATATTGCCGCCGATCGCGGGGCGGGTCTGCAACAGCAAGCCGGTGCCCGCTTCGATATCCAGCCCGGTACAGTCGGCCGTCAGCCCAGCATGTACGTTCATGGCGACATAGGGCATCAGGGTGCGCCCGGTGGAAGTGGCTCCGGCAATGATGATTTCCGGATGATACTGACGAATCAGCCGCGTCATGCAGGCGGCATAAGGTTCGACCAGGAAATACGCCAGTTCCGGGGCTTCCATCGCCACCACCCGGTCCGCGCCGCGCGCAATCAGTTCGCGCAAACCGGACTCTTCGATATTGTCGCCGAAAATCATGGCATTCAAACGGCTGCCGCGCTTTTCCGCCAGCGCTTTGCCGCGGGTCAGCAGTTCAAATGATATCGGCTGTATTTTGCCGTCATGCTGTTCCGCCAGGATCCATACTTCAGAGGCGCTCATGCCGATGCCTCCTGACGTAAAAATTTCATCAGTTCGTCCAGCGCGACGGCAAGCTGCTTATCGTCCGTTGCCGGAAACATCCGGCATTCGCGGCCTACTTTCGGTTTGAAAATTTTCACCACCCTGGTCGGAGAGCCTTTGAGTCCGATACTGGACGCATCCAACTGCAAAGTCTCCTGATTATAAACGGGGATTTCCTGTTTTTTCGCTTTAAGTTTGCCGCGCAGCGTGGGCAGTCGCGGATTGCTGACTTCCTTGACCACCGTAATCAGGCCGGGCAGCTTCATCGTGAGTTTTTCCGTGCCGTTTTCCACCAGCCGGCCCAGGCGGCATTCATTCCCGGCAACCGATTCGATGTGATTGATGTAAGTAGCGGCGGGCAGATTCAGACAGCAGGCGATTGCCGGACCAACCTGTCCGGTGTCGCCGTCCGTGGCGCGTTCGCCGCAGATAATCAGGTCATAATCGCCGGAACGTTTGATTGCCGCCGACAGAATACAGGCGGTCGCCCAGGTGTCGGAACCGGCGTAAGCTCTATCGCTGACCAGCATGCCGTTGTCCGCCCCCATCGCAATCGCCTCGCGGATGGCTTCTTCCGCCTGGGACGGCCCCATCGAAAGCACGGTGATTTCGCCGCCGTATTGTTCCTTGAGGATGATCGCCGCTTCAATCGCGTACAAGTCCAGCGGATTGATGATCGATTCAACCCCCTGCCGGATAACGGTGCCGGTCGCCTCGTCCATTTTGACCGACTTCGTTTCCGGAACCTGTTTTACCGGTACGATAATTCTTATCATTCTGTTGAAACTCCTTTTTAACCACAGAGGCACAGAGACACAGAGAAAACCTTTTTAAAGGTTAAAACTTTTTACTTTTGTCTTTTTACTTTTATCTTTTATCTTTTATCTTTTATCTTCTACCCCTTGAAATAACTTAAAATTTTATCATGAATCAGGCCGTTGGATGCGACAATGCCCTGTTCCGGGAAATTCTTTCCGCCGGCCATGTCGGAGACTCTGCCGCCCGCCTCCTCCACCAGCAATATCCCGGCGGCCACGTCATAGATATTCAGGCTCATTTCCCAGAAGCCGTCATATCTGCCGCAGGCGACATAAGCCAGATCCACCGCCGCCGAGCCGCAGCGGCGAATGTCGCGAATGTCCGGCATTATCCGGGAAAAATATTTCAGGTTGTTTTCTTTCAATCCGGCGCGGATGCAGGCAAAACCGGTCGCCACCAGCGACTGTCCGAGTACATCCCGCGGCGACACTTGTATCCGTTCGCCGTTCAGGAACGCCCCCTTGCCCTTTTCCGCCCAGAACAATTCGCCGAGTTTCGGCGCATAAACCGCCCCGGCGATGTTTTCGCCGTTTTGCTGCAAGCCGATTGAGATAGAAAAATAAGGAGTCTGGTGAATATATGAAGTTGTCCCGTCAATCGGATCAATAATCCAGCAGAATTCGCTGCCGCTGCCGCTCCGTCCGGTTTCCTCCCCGTAAATGTCATGTTCCGGAAACTTTTTATGGATTGCGGCGATCAGTTGATCTTCAATCATCCGGTCAACTTCCGTAACCATATCCTTATCGGTGCCTTTGGCGTGAACCCGGCTAGGATTCAGCTTTTTCATTTCGTCCAGCGCCGTGCATCCCGCCTGCCGTGCGATTTCTTTAATAAATTCAATCATTATTCCCTGCCGTTATATATTGAAACCATCTTGGTCAGCTTTTTTGCAAAAATCAATATCAATATAGACTTTGGGTTGCCGAATGCAACCCTGACTGAAAAGTGAAAAGTATATTCTCCATAAGTCATTGAGAGGGGAATGCTGTTATAAGAAAAGCCGTGAAGACTGGGAAGACTGTGAGTTAAGAAAAAAGGTTTTTCTGTTCATTCCCAGTCTTCCCGGCTTTCCCGGCTCCCTATCGTCAACCGGCCAGCAGGCCTTTCTTCAGCAGGTCGTTGCTGCCGGCGGTCAGTGTCGCATCGGAACTGCCGGAAAGCGGACTGGAACTGCTGAACAATTGCAAACTGCCGGTCTTGAATGCTGATGCATTAAGGTTATTGCCGGAGAGAGCCGCCGTAAGATAATTCTCGGTACTGGTCAGCGTATAGCCAGCGGCAGTTACCTTTGCCCCCGGCGCGACTTTGACAAAATAGTTTCCGGCCTGCAAGGTTTGCGTGATGGACTCATCGGCAGTTCCGGTTGCGGTAGTCTTCAACACTTTACCGCTGGAGTTCAACAACGACAAGTTCGCGCCTCCGCTCAACCCGGTCAGCCCCAGCGCCAGGGTTCCGGCACCGGTCATGGTCAGCGCGTAAACGTCGGCGGAATCGCCGAACCCGACCCAGTTGTCGAGGTGGGTAATATCGGTTGCCATCTGCCAGGTGTTTCCGGCAGTGTCCACCGGGAAATAATTCGTGGTATTGGTCAGCGTGTAGCCGGCGGCAGTTACCTTTGCGCCTGGCGCGACTTTGACAAAATAGTTTCCGGCCAGCAAGTTTTGCGTGATGGATTCAGCAGCGGTTCCGG
>CAIKZE010000389.1 GCA_903831825.1 uncultured Lentisphaeria bacterium
CATAACCATTCCGTTTTTAACATCTGCGTTCATCTGTGTCATCTGTGGATCACTCCGAGACTTTGGAGTCCCGTTGAACAGAGTGTTTTTTCATTTTTCCACTTTTCTCGCTTTCCACTTTTCTCGCTTCCTCCCACTCCGAGCCGTTAGAGAGCCATTGAGCGGAACCTTGTTTAACCACAGAGGCACAGAGACACAGAGAAAACTTTTTTTAATCAGGTTGGGAACATACAGACCACTCCGAGTAATTAGAGAGTCGTTCTGCATAACAAAATTATATTACCCCCATTGTCATCCGGCTGTTAAACCCTGTCTACTGTTTTCTCTGTGTCTCTGTGTCTCCGTGGTTAATCCCCCCGCTTTCTGGTTCTTTATTTTTTATTTTTAATTTTCCATTTTCCATTTTTCCCGTTTTCAACTCTTCAACTTCCGCATTTTAGAACTTTAGAACTTTAGAACTTCCCATCAATTGTCCCTACATATATAGTATTTTTGTCAACACAAACTTTGCAGCTCTGTTCAGATAAGGCTGAAAATGCATTTTTGAAACTAAGCCTTTTAAAGGCAATAAATTGAAATTACAGGTTTAACCTTAGCGCGGCATAGCTGCAACCAAAACCACCATTCACCAGTTCACTCCATGAAGTTCTTGAAGGAAATGAAGATAAAGCAAAGAGATTGAAATGGATTAAATCAATCAAGCAATGAAAATCTAGCAAAAATTATGAAAAAGAATACGTTTATATTAACGTATAATGCATCGTGTATCTTGAGGAGTACTTTTAAGCGTTGAGTTCTATTGGACGTTTTTCAGTATTTCTTCGGCTCTGACCAGTAAATCGTTCCTGACAGCCCATTGCTCTTTCTTGAATGTGAGCCACTGCCCGAGCCATTCCAGATCGGCAAGACGATGTCGGGCAAGAACCTCCATGCTAAGAATGTCGTTGTCGTAGGCATCGGGTTGAGTGGCGATCATGGTTAAGGTATTGGTCAGTTTGCGGACCGCATCCGGGGACCACTGTGGCAGTATCTGTGTTAATATTCTGTGTCTCACACAAGAGTTATCACGCATAAGGCCTTTGCATATTGCATCGACCGCCGACAGTCCTAATCGCCCGAAGAACGCTGCAAAAGTATCTGCGACCGGTGACTCGGCAAGTCGCATCCAGTTAACCATGTCACGCACGACGGGGGTGACTGCTGGATAGCCTATCTCGACAATCCGCTCTGCCGCAGACAGGTCATCGCCATTGGCAGGCATCATCTGCATCAATTCTTTTCGAGTCATTTCTGTTTGTCCAATAAGTTATTATTCAGTTTTCTGCATAATCATTAACAACTGCCGGGAAAATCACCCTGCGATTATTGGCGGTCTGTGTTAATCTGGTAGTTTGGATTTTAATCTTTTCTTCCAATATTCAGGGAATCTTTTATGGTGAGCAACAGCAACAATCCAAATGACATCATCGTGAATGAAATAAACTATTTGGTACGGGAATCTTTTCGTTGAAAATCTTCTTGTTCCATCAGCTTTTAATGGCCATATATCAGGATTTTTAGCAATTTTAAAAACATGCTCTTTTACTTCCTGTTCAAAATCCAGCCCCAGCCCGTGATAGATGTTTTCATAATAATCGACACTTTTTGCGAGTTCAAGATACGCTTCTTTTAGAAAGAGTACTTTTGTCATCTATATCTGGCCTCTATCTTGGAAAATGCATCTCCGGCTGGTATTCCGACTGCTTTTCCTGACTTGATCTTTTTGACTCTTTTCTGAATCTCCTTCTCAAAATCGTCGGCATATTTAGTTCCGCCATCCATATTGATAATCAAGTCATGAATCAACCGCCCCTTTTCCGGCAGGGAGAGTGTAAATGCCTTGTTCTCTATTTCCTGTAAGACTGTCATGGGAACCTCCAGAATTTTAGAATAATCTAATTCTCAATCATAAAACTTCAATTGGAATACTTCTCCGGACGAGTCATTATATCATTTTTTTGTATATCATTCACCGGATTTTTTCCCTGATTTGCTTTTTGGCATCTTCCCCGTCAAGAAATGAATCAACGCCGGATTTCGGTTTTTTTCTCTTTCCTTCAAAATATCTTTGTGCCATTCCGGAGAAGCAATGTCACCGGCGTTTTGGCACAAGTCTTCCCATATAGATTCCATTGCCGATATTTTGTCTTGTATGCTCATCTTTTTCAAAGGTAAAGTTGCTATCATCATCCCCCTCCGATAAAAAGTTATTCTTCTTGCTGTGAACAAGTTATTATACTGTTGCTGTATATCATTCGATTGCAATGAAAATATAAACAGATTTTCATAAAAAAAACAATTTGGAAGTGATTTTTCGGCATGTTTCAAAAGGCAGTTGACACTTTTATGTCATAACGCTCTGATAAAATAAAGTAAAACAGTCAAAACAAGCTCCGGCGGAGCGATACATATTGTAGCGCCGGACTTTAGTCCGGTGAACGATGATAATTAAAATTTGGAGTTCCGTAGGAACGAAACATCTAAGGATTGA
>CAIKZE010000390.1 GCA_903831825.1 uncultured Lentisphaeria bacterium
AACAGAAAAATAAATTTGACCATCAGAAAATCTTTCGGATTCAGAACCATAAAAATCGCTAAAATATGCTTATACCATCAACTCGGAGAACTTCCGGAACCAACTTTTACCCACGAATTCTGGTGAAGAGGCAAATAAATCAAACTTGAACTGGAACAAAATAATTTTGTATTCAAGAAATAACGCACTTTCCCCCGTTATAATCTACTTTTCATTGCATTAATGAGAAACTGAACTATAGTTTTTAACATAATTGCGCCCAAAAATCGTAACAGCCGGAGGTAAAAATGGATTACTACAGCAAGTTCATGGTCAAACCGGGTTCCACGGTCAAGCTGAATAAAATAGATCCGGACCATACAGCCGGGTTCAAAAGCAAAAATGAAGCGCTGGAAATTCTCGCCGTAAACCAGAAAAAACTGGCAGAACTTCAATATAAACTTTACGCCGAAAACAAGCAATCCCTGCTGCTTGTGCTGCAAGCGCTGGACGCCGGCGGCAAAGACGGCACCATCAATCACGTGCTGGCCCCGATGAATCCTCAAGGCTGCCGGGTCCACGGCTTCAAGGCCCCTACCCCGGAGGAACAGGCGCATGACTTCCTGTGGCGCATCCATCTGAACGCCCCGAAAAATGGCGAAGTCGTTATTTTCAACCGTTCCCACTATGAGGATGTGCTGATCGCCAGAGTGCACAATCTGGTGCCAAAGCAGGTCTGGTCGCAGCGCTACGATTTCATTAACGGGTTCGAAAGATTTCTCGCCACCAATAACACCAAAATCATCAAGTTTTTCCTCTATATCAGCAAAGACGAACAGCTTAGACGCTTTGAAAGCCGGCTTGACGAACCGGACAAGCACTGGAAAATCAGCGAAGGCGACTACAAGGAACGCCAATACTGGGATGGCTATATTGCGGCGTTTGAAGACGCCATGACCAAATGCACCACTAAAGACGCCCCCTGGTTCATAATCCCGGCCAATCAAAAATGGTTCCGCAACCTGGCGGTTTCGGAAATCGTTGTCGAAACGTTGGAATCAATGAAAATGAAAACGCCAAAGCCGACGGTTGACATCGACGAAATCCGCAAATTAGTGGCTGCCGAAAAAGCGAAATCCGGCCAAAAAAAGCCGGCCAAAACGACCATAGCCCAACCGGAAAAGACCAAGCCTAAAAAGCACAAGAAATAAATCAGGCACAGCGGCTTTCAAGATTTCCGAGATATTGGAGAACTCTTGAGCAGGACTGCTTTGCCCAGGCGGCTATAAAACACGGACACAACGGACGCCACGGACATTACGGACATTTAATCCCGCAGGCTCCGGGTTTCCCGTCTATTCTTCAACAGCCGCTGACGCTCCTTTCTCGACATTTTGGAGAGTCGTTGAGCAGAGACCCTATCGGCATTGGCGGCATATTGAGAGGATTGGGAGAGCGCCGCAGAGTCAGACTCCGAGACTTTGGAGAGCTCTTGAGCAAAAGTTTCAGCGGATTTTCCGGCGACACTCCCATTATTCCCATTATTCCCATCGTCTTTCGAGATTTCCGAGACTTTGGAGTGCCGTTGAGCAGAGGCTGTTTTGCCCATGCGGCTACCAAACCCGGATGCAACGGGCGGACAACCGCCCGACTCCGAGACTCTGGAGAGCCGCTGAGCAGACGTATTGCCATTTTTCTCAGTTTTCTGCCCATAGGCCCCATAGGACTCATAGGCCCCATCGTCTTTCGAGATTTCCGAGACTTTGGATAGTCTTTGAACAGAGCTCTTCTGGCTCCGATCTTCTGGTTTCATGGCTCTCATTCTGACTTCTGAATCCTGAATTCTGACTTCTCTCTCGCCCCCTTCTAACCAGTATCTGATGGCTTTCAGATTGGGCGGAAGCTGGCGTTCGGTGGTTTTGCACAAGTCGCCGTCGCGATAAATGACATTAGTTACGGAGCATTTACCCAGGGCGATGGCCAGCAACTGACCGCGCAGACGGCCGTAACACTCCCTTCTGCCGCTGTCCAGCGCGGCGGCGAATTCCGGGAACTGCTTCTTATAGCTAGACCCTGTCCGAAAAGGTCCTAAAAGAAAATCCTGCCGGGTTTGACGGCGGCAATTTAACTGCCATTTCCGGCGTTTACAATAATATCTTATCCAGCGATCTTCATGCTTGCATTAATACAGTTTAAAACTCT
>CAIKZE010000391.1 GCA_903831825.1 uncultured Lentisphaeria bacterium
AGAGTTTTAAACTGTATTAATGCAAGCATGAAGATCGCTGGATAAGATATTATTGTAAACGCCGGAAATGGCAGTTAAATTGCCGCCGTCAAACCCGGCAGGATTTTCTTTTAGGACCTTTTCGGACAGGGTCTAGCTAGGTTGGGGAGGTAAATATGACGGGAACGGTGGAGTTATGAAATTTAGAAATATTGCAATCTTTAACAGTAGTAAAATGACAGTAAAACAACTAGCAACATTCTCCATGACGCTTGCATTTTTATTGTTGGGCAGAGGAATCGCGTTCGGAGGATATCCAGAGAGTTCACCAGAAGAAAAACAAGAATATATGCTGGATTTAAACCGTATAGATACCATGGAAATATCCTTATCCCGCAAAGACAGTATAAGAGACTTGAAAGCTTATGAAAACTTTGCGGATACTATCAATAAAAAGTGGTGTCAGAAGAACCGAGCGGACTATGCTCGTTTGATGTCTGCAATATGCAGGCCACTAAGTTCCGGAATTTTTAAAGAAAGACGACAGCATGACCTTGCAAGAAAATACGCTCTGTCCATTCTTGAGAAGCCCGATGATATCTCTATTTACACAGAATTGGAGTTGATAGGCTGTGGTATGATGACAAATACCATCGGCCCCGACATCCCTCAAGGAGAGGAATTTGCAAAGCGCAGGAAAGAAGATGTTGCCATACGACTTCACGCATGGACGCGATTGATAAATGCGATTGACCCGAATTGGAACTCTAATGACAGGCTATTTCTTTCAATTACACCGCCGGAGTCTACTGGGTTTCCGTCCGGAGTTGCGCCTGAAGCCATAAAAGATGCGAAGTTGCGTAAGGAATATGAAGCAGCAATACAAAGCAATAACCAGAAGTTGGAGAAACATGCAGAGCAACATAAATTGCATATGTGGCTGGAAATATTTCCGAAAGGTGCCGAAAAATACATTGTTGGATTATATTCTCATCCCCCTTTTGATACCGGAGAACTGAAGAAAATGCTTGACAATTTTCCCGATAAGGAAGCAAAAGCTAGAATAATCGAGGCCGTGGAAAAGAATATACGGTAAAGTCCGATAGACTGTTAAAGTTGTTTGAGCTAATATATTACAGAAATTGAAAACATAAGCCAACGAAGTAAATAAAAAACATGAAATGGAAATAAAATTATGTTTACTCGACAAGCTGTAATGATTCGAATGGGAATAATCGGATTCTGTGGTATGTTTCTGGTTGGTTGCGCCGGGACTTTCCTGTCAGGCGCTCCTGCCTGACTTTGGAGTGCGGCGACCTTGCGCCGCTTTGGTTTTGCTATAGAACTTCCGTATTCCAGTATCGGCGAAATATTTGTGGCGCCATACCCAATCTAAAGCGGCGCAGGGTCGCCGCATCCCAAAGATTTATGCGCAATCATAAAACGAGGATAAAAATACAAATTCCTGTACGATCAAGTTTATTTCTCTTCGTGGCTTTGTGGCTTTGTGCGAGAATATATTCAACGAACGGCGGCGGAAAACGGGGCAGTATTATCGGTCAAGACTGAATGACGCATAATACCCATTTCTTAAAAAGAATAATGGCCGCAATATGTGACGCAGGATGAAAAAAATATCAAGCCGGACAGAACAGCTCCTTATTTTTTTCTAAATACGATTCTGCCTTTGCCGAGGTCGTAAGGCGACATTTCCATCGTTACTGAATCACCGGGGAGGATGCGAATAAAATTCAAGCGCATCTTTCCGCTGATATGTGCGATGACCATGTGTTTATTTTCGAGTTCCACTCTGAACATCGTGTTCGGCAGCAGTTCCCTGACCACGCCCTCAACTTTGATTACATCTTTTGACACGTTAAAATCTCCGGTTCTCTTTCCGTAATAAGTACCATATGCTCAAAATGAGCGGATAATTTACCATCGCGGGTCCTGACCGTCCACTGGTCAGGCTCCGTAAAAACTTTATGGGTTCCGAGGTTGAACATCGGCTCAATGGCCAACACCATCCCCGGCGCCAGTTTAGGACCGCGGTAAATACATACAAAATTCGGGACTTCGGGCGGCTCGTGCAGTTTAGTGCCGCAGCCGTGGCCGACATATTCCCGGACAACCCCCAATTTAGCTTTATCAGCGACCCGCTGGACGGCGGCGCTTATATCTTTAACGTAGTTGCCCGGACGCGCTTTTTCAATGCCTGCTTTCAATGCAAGCTCAGTAAATTCCAATAATTCACGGGTGCGCGGCGGTAATTCCGACTGCATCGCCAGGGTGACGGCGGTATCGCCGATGCCGCCGTTCAGCTCAACCCCGATATCAATGCTGACAATGTCTTCAGGCTGGATAATCCGGTCGGGACGCCCGATGCCGTGAACCACTTCGTCATTCACGGAAATGCAAATCTGTCCCGGATAGCCGCGGTAACCCAGAAAGGCGCTTTTACCGCCGGTCTGAAAGATTAAACGCGCGGCCAGATCGTCAATATCTTTAGTGGAGATCCCCGGACGGATCAGGCCGGCGAGCTGGTCACGCACATAGGCCGCAGCCGCGCCCGCGGCGCGGATGCTGACAATCTCTTGCGGCGTATGAATGACACAGTCCGGTTTCGACATTAGCAGAGTTCCTTTAGCAACGCGGCATGAACTTTTTCTTTTTCGGTTTCGGTAATCGCCACCAGCAGGCCTTTTTTCTCATAATATTCGATCAAAGGCTGGGTCTGGGCGTAAAATACTCTCAGTCTTTCCCGCGCGGTTTCCAGTGAATCGTCGGGACGCTGGAAAAGTTCGCCGTTGCAATCATCGCAGCCCTTTTCCGATTTCGGCGGAGAAAAGATTTTATTATAGATTTTTCCGCACTTTTTGCAGGAGATTCTGGCGGTGAGGCGTTTCAACAGCATTTCATCTTCCACTTTGAAATAGATGACCGCGTCAAGTTTTCTGCCGGCGTCAGTCAGCGCCTGGCCCAGCAGATCGGCCTGGTTGATGGTGCGCGGGAAGCCGTCGAGGATGAAGCCGTTGTTGCAGTCCGGCTGTGCCAGACGGGCTTTGACCATGCCGGCGACGATTTCGTCCGGCACCAGTTCGCCTCTGCTCATAATGGCGGAAGCCTGTTTGCCGAGTTCAGTGCCTTTGGCAATTTCAGCGCGGAGGATATCCCCGGTTGAAATGTGCGCGAACGGATGCTGTTCTTTCAGGATGGCGGAAAAAGTGCCTTTTCCTGCTCCGGGAGCTCCCAGAAAGATCAAATTTTTCTTTTTCAGCATTTTTGATGCTCCTTGTTGTTTTAGATTTCTATATTTTTAGACGTTTATAAAATTTGTACTATATAAAGTTTGCTCGTCAAATGGTTTTCCAGCGACTGGGGAATTGTAAAACCCGGTTATGACGGAGCATAACCCTCCAAATTTTGATCCAATTTCCCTGTTTTTTGAATTTATGGTTCCCATTCTGACTCCTGACTTCCTGCTTTTAAGAATTATTTACAATGTTTTTGAGAAAATCCAGCAGTTTACCGACGGTAAATTCCGTCTGCGTTCCAGTCTTCATCTCTTTGCAGACCACAATGCCCTTTTCCAGTTCGGCGTCGCCGCAGATAATCACATAATTGGCGTTGACCTTGTTGGCGGAGCGCATTTGAGCTTTCATGCTTTTTTCTTCGACTTCCACCGCCGTGGGAATGCCGGCAGCACGCAAGTCGGCGGCCAGCTTCAAATTAAAATCTCTTGACGGAGCGCCCATGCTCAATAGAAATACCGGCTGAACAGTATTCGCCGGGGGAGGGACTTTCAGCGCTTCCTGCACCATCAGCAAACGTTCCAGGCCGATACCGAAACCAACTCCGACCATCGGCTTGTTTTCTTCCGGCAGGAACAGTTCATAGCGTCCGCCGCCGGAAATGGCGTTCTGCGCGCCGAGTCCGGAGTGAATCACTTCAAAAACGGTGTGGACATAGTAATCGAGGCCGCGCACCAGCAGCGGATCCACTTTGTATTGAATGCCCATCGTATCCAGCACAGCGCATACCCGCTTGAAATAATCCTGCGATTCCTGGCTGAAACTGGTGATGTATTCCGGGGTTGAATCAATAATCTTCCGGCATTCATGCTGCTTGCAGTCGAGAATGCGCCAGATGTTTTTATCGAGCCGGGTTTTGCAGTCGTTGCACATCGTGCCGATATGCTTACTGAAATAATCGCGTAAAGTTGCTTCGGCCTGTTTGCGGTCTTCCCGCGCCCCGCGGGTGTTAATCAGCAGTTGAGCGTCGGGAATGCCGAGCTCACGGAGATAGTGCATCAACATGGCGATGCATTCAGCGTCCAGTTCCGGCGCGACCCGTCCGGCGTTTTCCACGCCGACCTGGTGAAATTGGCGGCGGCGTCCGGCGGCGGGGCGTTCCCCCCGGAACATCGGACCCATATAGAAAACGCGTTTTTCGTTGCCGTTCATGACATCGGTGCCCAGCAGCGCCCGCATGATGCCGGCGGTGCCTTCCGGGCGCAGCGTCAGGCTGCGTCCGCCGCGGTCGTCGAAACTGTACATTTCCTTCTGCACGACTTCCGTCTGGTCGCCGATTCCG
>CAIKZE010000392.1 GCA_903831825.1 uncultured Lentisphaeria bacterium
CACAATAAAGCCGTTTGGCTTTCTCATCCAAAAAAGGAGATAAAAGCTCATTTCGCATTGCAATTAACATTATATTTTTCATGATATCATATAATATATACCAGAAAGATCAAATAAACAAGTTATTTCGTAACAATTCCTAAGCACCGGTAATGTCAGAAATAATCACATCCAGTACAGCTACCCTGGGGACATGAAAAAACACCTTTTACAAAAGAAAAGTTGCGGTGCAGAGCCGCTTATTTTGTTAGAAAAAGGTTCACCTCAATACCTGACAGACCGGCGGAATTACGACCTGGTGCGTTGCAATTACCCGTTCTGGCTGGCATCGCAAAAGTATGAGGGCACATACATACAGCGCATCGGGATAAACTTCAGGGTATTAGAGATCAGTAATCTTTATTGATATCTATAAGTATGACTTAATTCTAGGCCTGCTCAGAATCGCTTCCTTTTTTAATTTCTTAACCATTGAAAGTGAAATGCCAAGTTTGTTCGCAATTTCCTGCCCCTTAAATTTACCATTATGCAGCATGGTGACTTCGGCAAGTAATTGCCACCGAGGCTTTTTTAATGGATCGGGCCACTTGGGAGAGCGTTCTTTTATTTTCACAAAAGTTGGATGTTTAGTGTTGCAATCCAGTTTACAGATAAATTTCTTTTCGCCTTTAAAAAGACTTTCAATATTTACAGATATTTTCAGGCTGCCTTCGTCACTTGTACTACTTTTGACTTTAATCATGCTGTCTGCGGCAGGCTTATTTATTGTAGAGGAGGTAACAGTAGCAATTGCCCAGCCGGCTCTTTTAAGCTCTGTAATAAGATTATTTTGAATAGTCATAGATTCTATGGAGTTTGAGAAAAGATTGTCAATAACTAACAACTTTCTTTCTAGTTGCGGCTGATTGCCCATATGCGCTGTTTGAAATTTGACGAACTCGGCGATTTGATAATCATACGGCCAATGTCGTTTATCAATAATATTCCAGAAGAAATTACTGGAATGGTTTATGTCGCCCAATTTTATTGGAAACGCTTGTGGATACGAACCCCAAAGAGGTAAAACTGGATTTGCGAATTGTTCAAACGGTATTTTGTCCCTGTCGGTGAAAATTTTTAATATCAACATCAGCTTTTCTCCGAAAGAAAAATAGCCATTATCCTCTCTATGCAGGTAAAGCACAGTAGCTGACTTGCCACCTGAACACCAGCCTTCAAAAGCTCTTGCCCCTTTTGATAGTGCAAAAGCCATATTTAAAGCGAACCATGGAGCAGAATTTTGATCCCCACATATTAATGTGGCGGACCTTTGATAAATGAACGGCGACATTAACAGAGCCCTGTCGCGGGCCAGCAGTGACAGGTTATTTCTGAATTCCTGCAAACTTAAAGGCAAGAACGGATCCTTGACGGACATGACTTTTTCGAATTCTTCAACTGTATAAATAACAGGAATCGGCTTAGAAAGTCCTGAAGGAACTTCGTGGTCGATTCCGTCGTCAAGATAGGAAATATATTTGAATTCTTTCACTCCTATCTGATCAAGTTTGTTTTTGACAGTCTTCGCTGTGTTGTAAACAAGTTTCCCTCCCTGTCCAGAGTGTTCCTTGAGGAGGTAATATACCCTATGATCTTTCAATAGGCTCCAATCAAAATTTGAAATGGTTTTTCCTTCGCCAAACCATGAGATCCAAGTGATATCGGAAACCCTTGCCCGGTCAAGTATAAACTGGTTGATTCCAGCAATCTCAATTGAATCGGTTATGATAACAATCGGCATTGAGTTCTTCCGCTCGAAAGCATTAAATAAAGGAAAAGTATTGTTCTCTGATGAAAAAGGAAAAAAGCAGTATTGATTTGTAAAAAAACGGCACATTGGAATTAAAACTTTCTTTTCCCCCAAATATTTAATTAATATTAATCCGTAAGAGAACTCGCATATGCGATACTCAAAGACATCTATAAAATATTGAATAAATGCTTTTGAATCCCATTCAAACATTGGGATCAATTCTGTCGGGTTTATTGGAGTATCTTTATTAATATCCAGCAATCGAGCGAGCTGGAAGATCGCATCATCAAGACTGGTGGCTTTAAACCACCGGTACAAATTTATAATTGGAGTTACCGGTGCCGGAACGCCTTTGGCACATATGCTCAATTCTTCGAGAATTGACTTATAGCCAGAATTAAATTTTATCAACTGGCGCCCTTCCTGATCAACATAAGTTAGTTTCCAGAAGCAACCATTGTCTTTGAAATTAATTTCATAAGTTTTCCCGTCTGGCGCAGTAAATGACGAGCCGGCAAAAGCTTTTAAAACATTGTCCTTCGAGGTTTGTAAAAAATACTCAATTTTACTGGCAAGAATTACCTTGTCTTCGATTTCATAATCGCGAGGGATTAAATCCGCTTTCATGTTTTTGAAATTGTGAATCAAGTAATTTTCGATATAGTCATCGTATTCATTCATAAAAATCACCCAGACGCGCTATTGTTTGTCCGATTATCATGTATCTTTGATTGTAATCTTCCAGACAGTAATATAGCAGTTCTATTTAAAAAAATACAAGCACTATTGATATTTGATACCCACAATCTATTGATAACGCCAATGCGGGAGAGGGTTGATGTGTTGCTTTACAGATTATCTACTTCCAATTAAAGTAATAGATCAGTTAAGTAGAAGTTGTCAAACAATACTTGTCAGCCGCCGAACTGGCTTAAGCGACCATATACGGCAGCCAATGAGTATGCGTTCCACATAGAGTTACAATAAGTTATTTAAGTTATAAATTTAACAATAATTAATATTTAAACAATAATACTTGAGAGTACCGAGTTCGTGAAGTCATCCATCAGTGCGTGAGTATTCGCGGCGATATGAAAATCTCCGTGTTTTCTCTTTTCCTCATTATATTCAAGCCTGAAATGGAGCGTCAAATAGCTTTCGTCTTGTCAGGCAA
>CAIKZE010000393.1 GCA_903831825.1 uncultured Lentisphaeria bacterium
CGCATACGTTTTAAGAAAAGGTACATCCCTTTTTTCCACTGTCAAAATACAAAGATTATGTAAAAGCAGAGATTAAGCGATTGCAGGCAAGCTATTTGTGCATAATCAGCAGAAAGAGCGGATCAGGAAGTCTGAAGTTATGTTGCTTAAACGAAAATTAATCTTTGTTCTTAGCTTGCTGCTGATACTGGGCTTTGCGACAACCAGTCTCATCAGCTATTATGTCTCGCGCGGTTCGCTGCACAATCAAATAATTACCAGCGATCTGCCGCTGACCAGTGATAATATCTATTCCGAAATCCAGCGCGACCTGCTCCGTCCGATTCTGATTTCCTCAATGATGTCCAATGATACTTTTCTCCGCAACTGGATATTGAACGGCGAAAAGGATGTCGGGCAAATCACTCAATACCTGAGCGAGATTAAAGATAAATATAGTACCTCCACCAGTTTTTTTATCTCTGAAAAAACCGGAAATTATTACCATGCCGGCGGCATATTGAAGAAAGTAAAAAAAGAAGAGCCACGGGATAAATGGTATTTTAGACTGCGTCAGATGAAGCCGCAATATGAAATCAACGTTGATATTGACATGGCCCACAAAGATACTGTGACCATTTTCATTAATCACAAAGTCTTCGATTTCAATGGAGAATTTATCGGCGCTGCCGGGGTCGGGCTGAACAGCAATGCGGTTAACGCCCTTATCGAAACTTATCACAATAAATACAAACGCACCATCTACTTCGTTTCGCCGTCAGGCGAGGTCGTTCTTCACAGTTCATCGTACCCCGGGAAAAATGACGGAAACATCAAAAACATTCCCGGCATTTCTTCAATCGCGGATAAAATACTGTCCTCAAAGAACAATAAGCTGGAATATGAAACAGACGGAAAAACAGTCTTCCTGAATACCCGCTATATCCCGGAATTGAACTGGTTCCTGCTAGTCGAACAATCCAGCGACACCTCAACGGGGAATATCTTCAGCACCCTTATTTTCAATTTAATTCTTTGCGGATTTATTACCCTGATTGTCATAATCATCACCAGATTCACCATCAACATCTACCAGGTTAAGCTGGAAAAAATGATACAATCCGACATGAAACTGAATCTCGTCAATCAGGAGCAGAAACAGGAGATCGCAAGCCAGCAACTGGATTTGATTGATAAAAATGCTAAATTGACATTGCTGAATTCCTCTAAAGACAAGCTGTTCTCCATTATCGCCCACGACCTGAGAGGACCAATCGGCAATATTTCTCAATTACTTACGATGCTGGAAGATTCCTATGTCGCCGGGAGCAAGGAGCAAATGGCAGATATATTTTCAAAATTGCAGGGAATGTCCGATACCACATTCAGACTTCTGGAAAATCTTTTTGAATGGGCAAGAAACCAGATATCTGAAGTTGTTTACAACCCGGAAGAATTCAACTTAAATCAATTGCTGCAGGAATGCCTGACCATTCATCAAGTTGCGTCGCAAGAAAAAAACATTACGCTTACCGCAAGTTGCGACGATATGCTGAGCGCTTTTGCAGATACCAATATGCTCAGGACTGTTGTGAGGAATTTAATCTCGAACGCCATTAAATTCACTCCGGAAAATGGCGAAATACACATAAAGGCAGAGCGGGCAGCCGACAATGAAATTATAATCTCCATCCACGACTCCGGGGTGGGAATAGAAAAAGAGAGAATCCCGGTGTTATTCGATTTCACTCAAAATAAAAGCACCTATGGAACCAATGGCGAAAAAGGCACCGGACTGGGACTGGCTCTATGCAGGGATCTGGTCAGCCTGAATAAAGGCGAAATTCATGTGGAAAGTGAACCAGGCAAAGGCAGTAATTTCTCCTTCACCATACAAAGTGCAGACAGCAAACAGAATTCATAAAACGCATAATCTCAATATACCTCATTCTAATCGTTCGCGGAATTGTCCATGACGTTAGCAAAAAGCTGAAAACAGGTTAGATTATCTAAAAAATACAGGAAAATAAATGGGCAGAATCGAGGATATCGCATATGAGGCGGCAGGAAAGCTGCTGCTGGAAATAAGCTTTGACGGCACTGACTACAGCGGCTGGCAGTATCAGCCGCACTGCATCAGTGTGCAGGAAGTGTTGCAAGCGCGTCTGACTAAACTTTTTGCGGGGCTGCCGGTACATCTGGTCGGCAGCAGCCGGACAGATGCCGGAGTACACGCCTGCGGCAGCGCCGCTTCGTTTGCGATTCCCGGACGTCCATACATTCCGATTGCGCAATTACAGAAAGCGCTTAACCGTCTGCTGCCGCTTTCAATCCGGATTCGCAATATTACGGAAGTGCCGCTTTCGTTCAGCGCCCGTTTTGACGCTAAAGGCAAGGCTTACACCTATGTGTTGAATACCGGGGAAGAACATCCGTTTACCGGCAGATATTCATGGCATCTGCGGCATCATATTGATATAGACAAGATCAGGCAGGCGGCGCCGCATCTTGTCGGCACCCATGATTTTTCTTCATTTGTGGTGGAACGCTCAAAAATCGACGATGCGGTCAGGACCATCTACCGGATTGATGTGCAGGAATTCGGTCAATACCACTGCCTTACTTTTGTCGGCAACGGTTTCCTTTACAAAATGATCCGTTGTCTGACCGGGGCGCTGGAGGCAGTCGGCGCCGGCAAAATTCAACCGGATGACATCAAGACAATTCTGGAAGCAAAACAGCGGATTGAAGCGCCTGAAACCGCTCCGCCGCACGGCTTGTTCCTGATGAAAGTATTTTATGACGAGGAAATGATGCACCAATACCGCTTGAAGCAGCTGCCTTTTTATCAGGGTGTCATCAATCCGTAAGCAATTATTTTCCCGGAACAGGCGGCGGCACACAACCCCAAAGGTTTGTCAGTTCAGGAATCGCATCGGCTTTTTCCCATGCAGGCATACCCTGTTTCCATAACAAAGTGTCCTTGGAAATTTCGCTTTTATTCACCATTTCCTGAAGTTGCGCCATATTGAACGGACCGGTCTGCTGACCTGCAATAACCGCAAAATACAGAGATTGCCCCGGAATCGGCGGCGGCATTGTTGTTTGAGCGGAGGCATTCTGCGGCTGAATGAGCGTATTGGACAGTCCGCCGGCCATCTGCGTTCCCAGCATCATGCCCATGAGATTGCCGGATTGTCCGCCTTGATTATTCGCGGCTTCGCGCAGTGCGTTAGCGGCCTGATACTGGGAATAATTGTTCAGGTTGCCGACTGCGCCCATGGACGCTCTTTCGTCCATGGCTTTCTGGACTTCATCCGGCAGGGAGATATTTTCCAGCGTAAAGCTCAAAAGTTCCAAACCCAGCCGGGTAAAATCCTGAGTCAGTTTAGTGTGCATGGTATTGCTGATTTCATCGTATTGGGATGCCAAATCAAGCGCCGCTATTTTCAGTTCGCCGAGGCAATCGGAAAAAGAGGAAATCACCTTGACCCTGATTTGTTCTTCAATGCTGTCGGCGGCAAAGTCAGACTGGGCGCCGACAAAGCGGGAAATCATCTCTTCCCTGATGCCGACCTTATATGAGTAGTTGCCGCGGGCGCGGAGCCTCACCATTCCAAAATCCTGATCGCGCAGCATTACCGGATTGGGTGTGCCCCATTTGCGGTCAAGCTGCTCAGTGGTTTTGACAAAATATACTTCGGCCTTGAATGGCGAGGTAAAACCATATGGCAGGCTCATCAGCGTAGTCAGGAACGGCATATTCTGAGTGCTCAGGGTATAGGTGCCCGGATCGAATCCGTCGTCAATTCTGCCTTCATTGACGAATACCGCTTTTTGTCCCGGACGGACAATCAGCTTGGCGCCCATTTTTATTTCGTTGTCATGGCGGTTGAAACGATGAACCAGTATTCCAGGTTCCTGTTCCGGCCATTCAATGACGTCGATCAACTGATTTTTAATCATGTTTAACAGGCCCATATCAACCTCCTCGTTTAATTTCTTTGTTTTAAATTCCAGTATCCAGCAGTCGCGGAACTCACTCCTGTTTTTGATCCAGTTCCACTGTTTTCAGAATTTATTCTGAATTCCTTGCTTTTGGCATTGCATCTGTTTTATTAAAACTATTGCCCGCAGCATTTTTTATATTTTTTACCGCTGCCGCACGGGCAGTCATCATTTCTTCCCACTTTGGCGATCTGACGCCGGAAAGTAATTTGAATCTGGGGTTCGTTCTCTTCCTTTTCCTGCGGACGTCCGTCGGCCTGAACATCTCTTTCGTCAAATTGACCGAACGTTTCATGAATGAAAGTCTGCGGGAGAGATTCAATCATGCGTTCGAATTCCGCCAGACTGGTTAAAGTGGCTTTAAACAAATTATTTATCGCCTCGCCATGGATTTGCTTCATCAGCACCTGGAAAACTTTGAACGCTTCGTTTTTGTATTCCACCAGAGGGTCTTTTTGAGCATATGCACGCAGGCTGATGCTGGAACGGAGATTGTCCATCGCATAGAGGTTTTCCTGCCATAACCGGTCTATTGATTCGAGAATAGTGTGTCTTTGCATCCATATTCTTTCATCATCCGAATAACGGGCATTCTTTTCATGGTAGGCTTTTTCAACTTTTTCGATGATTTTTAATACCAGGTCATCGTGAGAATTATCTGCTATTCCACGAAACTCTTCTTTGGAAAAACCGATGGGAAACTTCAGATTCAGCCAGGCCAGCAGATGATCCCAGTTGAAAGTTTTATCCTCCTCGCCGTTTACTTCACGGGGCAGCGCGGATTCATCCACAATATCCGCAATGCCGTTTTCGATCAGCGAAAACAGCAGATCGTGCGGGTCTTTGGAAAGCAAAGCTTCCTTCCTTATGCCGTAAATGATTTCACGCTGCTTGTTCATGACATCGTCATATTCAAGAGTGCGTTTACGGATGGAGAAGTGATGCTGCTCCACTCGTTTCTGAGCGGTTTCGATGGATTTATTCAACCATGAATGCTGAAGTTCTTCGCCTTCTTCAATTCCGAATTTGTCGAATATTTTAACAATCCGGTCTGAACCGAAAAGCCGCATCAGATTGTCTTCCAGAGACACATAGAATTTTGATGAGCCCGGATCGCCCTGGCGTGAGCAGCGTCCGCGAAGCTGGCGGTCAATGCGCCTGGAATCATGCCTGGCGCTGCCGATCACGTGCAGTCCGCCGAGTCCAATGACTCCGGGGCCGAGTTTAATGTCGGTGCCGCGCCCCGCCATATTGGTGGCAACAGTCACCGCGCCCTCCTGGCCGGCCCTGGCGATGATTTCAGCTTCATGCTGGTGATTTTTCGCATTCAGCACATTATGCGGAATATTGCGGCGCTTCAACAGGCGGCTCAAAACTTCCGAGTCGTCAACCGAAACTGTCCCCAGCAGAACAGGCTGGCCCTTTTCATGTCTTTGGACCACTTCATCAATAATCGCATTGTATTTTTCGCGTTTGGTCTTGAATATCGAGTCATTATCATCATTTCGCACGCACGGGCGATTAGTTGGAATTACGATTACATCCAGCTTGTAAATCTGATGAAATTCATTGGCTTCGGTTTCGGCGGTGCCGGTCATCCCGGACAGCTTCTTATACAAACGGAAGTAGTTCTGGATGGTGATTGTCGCCAGGGTCTGGGTTTCGTCTTCAATCGTGACGTTTTCCTTCGCTTCAAGAGCCTGATGCAGTCCGTCGCTGAAGCGGCGTCCCGGCATCAGACGTCCGGTATGCTCATCCACAATCAGGATTTTGCCTTCTTGAATGACATAATGAACATCTTTTTCAAACAGGCAGTGAGCTTTGAGCAGTTGGGAGAGGTCATGCAGCCGTTCGCTTTTCTGCATAAAATCATCCTGGAACTTCTGCTTTTTCTCCGCTTTCTCAATCTCGTTCAGCGTCGTGTCTGATTCGATATTGTGCAATTCATTCAGCAAATCAGGCATAATAAAAGCTTCCGGATCGTCCGGAGAAATGGAGCTGCGCCCTTTTTCCGTCAAATCTGCTTCATTGCTCTTCTCGTCAATAGTGAAAAACAATTCCGACTGAACTTCCTGAAGCAGCCCGCGGTTACTGTCGCTGCGGACTCTCATTTCCAGTTTTTCCATATCTTTCAGGAGTGTGCCGTCTTCCAGCACATGCATCAACTGCTTGTGGGTAGGCATCCCGAACTTTACTTGCAGCAGTTTAATCATTGCGGCATCACGCTCTTCATCCGACAACTTCTCTTTAGCCAGAGATTCCCTGGCGTCTCTTACCATTCTTGAACAAAGCAGATTCTGTCTGGAATATAAATCCGCGACCAGCGGCTTCAGCGAGTCAAACTGATGAGTGGTGGTACCCACCGGACCGGTGATAATCAGCGGGGTTCTGGCTTCGTCAATAAGAATACTGTCAATTTCGTCAACTATCGCATAATAGTGATCCCGCTGAACTAAATGTTCAGGCTCGGCCGCCATTCCCATGTCGCGCAGATAGTCGAACCCGAATTCGCTGTTGGTGCCGTAAGTAATATCGTAGGTATACTGTTCTCTTCTGACCGGCGGCGGCTGCATGTTTTGCAGACAGCCGACAGACAACCCCAGATAAGTGTAAACTGTCCCCATCCATTCAGCGTCACGTCTGGCCAGAAAGTCGTTAACCGTGACAAGCTGGCAGTTTCTGCCGGAAAGCGCATTGAGATACAGCGGCATGGTGGCAACAAGGGTTTTGCCTTCCCCGGTGGCCATTTCCGCGATGTTGCCGCGGTGCAGCGCGATTGCGCCAAGAATTTGCACATCGAACGGCACCATATCCCAAACCATTTTCTGATCACAGACCGTGATTTCAGAACCGACCAGCCGGCGACAGGCATTTTTGACCACGGCAAAGGCTTCGCACATGATGTCTTCCAGAGTTTCCCCCTGAGCCAGCCGCTGCTTGAATTCCTGCGTTTTATTTTTCAACTCTTCTTCCGGAAGTTTCTGATATGACAATTCAAGCTCGTTGACCCTTTTGACCAGCGGCATCATCCTTTTCAGATCCCGGAGAGATTTAGTTCCAAATACTTTCTTTAAAATTGAAGTCAGCATGAGTGTTCCTATATGGTGTTTCCCGGAAGTTGTTTCCGGTATTATTTTGAGCCGGGGCGTTCAATCGGCACGCCGGCTTTACACAACGGGCAATTATCCGGCTCATAAGTTTCCAATTCAAGTTCCAGCAGGCATTGATGCGGAATGTCGAATTTAGCCTGGCCGCAACTGCGGTCAACCAATACGCCGACGCCGACGATATCCCCGCCGAAAGTCCGGACAAGGTCAATGGTCTCCTGGACTCTGCCGCCGCGGGTGACCACGTCTTCCGCCACCAGGATTTTTTCGCCGGGCTTAATCTGGAAACCGCGTTTGAGCACCAGTTTGCCTTCTTCCTTGTCAGCAAAAATAGCTTTTGCGCCAAGCGCTCTGGCAACTTCCTGGCCGACGATCAGGCCGCCGACGGCCGGGGAAATCACTGTCTCTATTTTCAGATGCCGGAATTTGTCGGCCAGCACCCGGCATACTTTTTCGGCGATATCCGGATACTGAAGCAGCAGCGCAGCCTGAAAAAAACGGTTGCTGTGAAGTCCGCTGCGGAGTTTGAAATGTCCTTCAAGGAGCGCTTGGGAGTCCTGAAATATTTTGATCAGTTCTTCTTTTTTCATAACAGATATATCACTTATAATGTTGTTTAGGTTGATAAAATAATTGGTTTAAAATTGCAAATTATCTGAACGTGTCCGGGGATGAAGGTTCCACCCAAAGATGAAAGTCCACTTTATTCCCTCCCAGGTTAAGCGTAATCATCGTGTTCAGCCTGGTCAGCAGCAATGCATAGGGAATCTTGACTTCACCATTGGCAACGTTCACGGAAACGTTGCAGTCGCCCAGAATGTCCTCCGCATTACGTATTGCAACGATCAGCAGCAACATCCGGTTCAGTTTGTCCCGCAGATCATTGTCCAGTTCATAGGTGCTGTGACATTTGGCGCAAACCGCCTGAAAATCCGGTTTGGAAACATCTGCCAGATTAAATTTAATGATTCCGTCACAGCTTTTGTCCAGACAATGAAAGTCTATCTGGGCTTTTGCCCCGAGATTATCCTTTTTCGCAGCCGCCATACTTGCTCCACATGTATTATTAATTATTATTTAGAATTAAACAGCAATTACTGAGAACCCGGTAATATAGAATGACTTTGACATTTTTTAAAGTCTTGCAAAAGATTAATCCCGGTATTTTTGCTGTTCGGAAAGAATATGCAACAACTTGGCAATGCACTGATGCAGTTGTTTATGGAGGGCAGCCTGATATAAGCTGTTTTAAATTGGCAAAAATAGCAATGTTCTCACCATTCCCGGCAAACAGCTCCTGGCCTTTACCGGAAGCGGCAGTGGTGATTGGGGTCGCCGAATGACTGCCGGAAGACCATTTTACTCCGCAATGCAGATCGCGAATTTTGAATGCCAGAGAAAGGAACGTTTTATACTTGTCTTTTGTCCCCCCGTTCCAGGCCGCTTTTAAATCCGCCTGTTCGGATGGGGTAAAACCATCGAATCCCAAAGAATCCTTTACCAGACTAAAAGCCAGTTCGAAATTCTTCTCGGTATCCTTGATTTGCCTTAAATCTTCCAGAATAGAACCGTAACTGGCTTTCTGCTTAAGAATTATCGCCCTTTGCGGTTGCAAATCTTCGGCGAGCATTAGTCCGCCGGTTTCATGATCCGCGGTTACCACAATCAACGTATTGTCCGGATGTTTCTGTTGAAATTCCATTCCGTTTTTTACGGCATTGTCAAAGGCGAAAAGTTCCTGAATCATGGAGCCTGCGTCATTCCCGTGCGAAGCGTGATCAATCCTGCCGCCTTCAACCATGATGAAGAAACCATTGGGATTGTCCAGAATTTCTGATGCTTTAAGGGTATATTCCGCCAGCGTCGGAATATCCGGGTTTTTCATATCCACAACCCAGTAAACTGGAGATTGAGCGTAACATTTTGCCTGGGTTGCCGCCTTGAGACCGGATCTGCCGTTAAGAATCGCGTAGCCGCCGGCTTTTAATTTCTGTTCAAAATCAGCTTCCGACGGCATTTCCTTGTCCAGATACAACTTGCCGCCGCCAAAGAAATCAAATCCGCTGGATGCCATATCACTGACAATATCTTTAAAATTGCCGCGGGCGGAAACATGCGCATAAAAGGCGGCAGGGGTGGCGTCATTAAGCGGGGCGGTGGAAATAATTCCGATCTTCATCCCTTTCTGTTTAGCGATAACGGCAATACTGGTGACAATTTTCCCTGCCGGGTCCAGTCCAAGTTTGCCGTTGGTGGTTTTTACGCCGCAGGCAATCGCAGTACCCGCCGCCGCGGAATCAGTTATCGTTTTTTCTGAATTAAGGGTTATCGTCTTACCTTGAACCGGCAGGCGGTTCATAAAAAGCCTGGCGCCGGGGTGTCCGTTCTGGAATGCCTGTTCGGCCAGGATTTTATGATTGTCACCCATTCCGTCGCCAATGAACAGGAACACATATTTGACGGTATTTCCATTGGAAGGAGCAGTTGCATCCTGCGCGGATTTGACTTCACATGCTCCGGCAAAAACCGTCAATATCATTACAAATGCAAATTTTGCGGATATCGTGTTCATTGTCCAATAACGTCCTGTATAAAATAAAATAAAAAACCTTAATAAGGTATCATCTGAATCAATAATTAGTAGCCGCTTAAAATAAAACTTAAAAAAAAATTAGCCCCGGAAGTTGTAAAGTATCAATAATTTTGGGAGGCCGCGGGATAGTGAATATCCAACTGACATATTATGCAGCCCCGTAATTACAGGATATTAAATTAAGATAGTAATAATATAGCTTGAGAGTACCGAGTTCGTGAAGTCATCCATCAGTGCGTGAGTATTCGCGGCGATATGAAAATCTCCGTGTTTTCTCTTTTCCTCATTATATTCAAGCCTGAAATGGAGCGTCAAATAGCTTTCGTCTTGTCAGGCAA
>CAIKZE010000394.1 GCA_903831825.1 uncultured Lentisphaeria bacterium
AATCTGAGAACTCTACCCCAAAAAGAAGCGACAGTTACACTCGCAGTGCCATTACCGGATAAAAGCAATGCCCGTATACGACGCCCAAGCTCAGTTCAAGCAGGATTATTACGCGACAAGCGCGTAATTAATCCTTATTCATTTGTCGCGGATCCTGTCGATTTATCATATTTACATAACATCCTTATAGTTAAGTAGATACAATACAGCTGTAAAACAAAAAGTCAAGCTGAAAACAAAGATAAATCGTTAATTATAAACTATTTAAATGATGTTCTATACTTTTGGCGGCGCTGTCATAACCGTAAAATAGAAATTCCAGCGTTGACTGCGACGCAGGGTCCAACTGGTTCTGAATTTATTTCTTAAAAATGCTGAAATCGTCAACCGAAAGTGGCGTCTTCCGCCGAAACGTAATTTACGTTGGGCGATCTGCAGTAGGGGCATTTCGGCGGTTTCAGCAACAGCATTTTTTCCTGCCGGCTTAAGTTTGGATCCTGAATAATAATTCTATCGGTATTGGTTTTGGGAAAATGTTTCAAGCAATTCCAGCATTTCCAGGCATATCCGACTTTCGTTCTGATTTTGGCGCATGGTTCATTTGAGCATATTCCTTCCTCGATGTCCAGAAGCGTCATGATTTCACGCTTGCCGCATTTCGGGCACATGGTATGAATCGGGAACTGAGGCGGTCGGTCTTTTTTCGGTAAAAGATTCCGTGCAAAATAAAGCGAGCCGGTCAAAGCAAGCAATATTATGATATAGACGAAAGCCTTTCTGGGGATCCGGCGAAAAACGGGCAACTGGGTAATCCAGTCAAAAGTAACAGTCAGCCATGCCCAAAGAATGTTTTCCCGCGGCAGTTTTATTACATATTTTACCATCATGGTCACTGTTTTGGTAGCCACGATGGTAGAATGGGTCTTTTCCGATTCCGGCTCAAAATGCGGCAGTTTGACGGAGTCTGATTTTTTTTCTTCACTTTCCGGATTGGGAACCGGGGCGGGCGGGGAATTGGGGACCGGGGCAGGGGCCGGCGGGGAATTGGGGACTGTGGCGGCCGCCGCTTCATAGGTCCATTGATAAGGCTTATTCCTCACGGGTATCCGGTCGAGCGGGTCTGATATTTTAAAGAGTGTTTGGAGTGCTTCGGCACTTGTCGGAGTATTTTCTGCAGTTACCATTCCGTTTTTAATGATATCGGCTGATATGGTTGCAGATTTCCTGCCTGCTTGTTTGGGCGGTGCGATTTCTGACACTTCCGGAACCGGGAAATAGCTTTTGCATCTGGTGCATTCTACCTGTTGACCGATTAGTTTATTGTTCAGACGATATTTTGCGCCACAGTCTTTGCACCAGAAAACGATAGTGTCCTCCGGTTTAACCAACCTTCCGGACAATACATCCGAGGTGGATGGTACAACCATATTTCTTTTACATTTGGCACATGTTGCAACATTGCCGGCAAGGTCTTTCGACAGGCGGTATTTCTGGCGGCATAATTTACAGCGGAAAATAATATCGTCAGGCGCCCCGGTTTTAGCGGTAGCCGAAACAATCTGGATTTTCTGAATATTGTCCGGATAGTCAAGCTCATTGGCAGGAACGGTACTTTTCAAATCATTGGATTTTTGAGATTCTTCTTCCTGCGGAACCTGCATTGCGATGCCGCATCTCAAACATTCAGAAACTTTACCCGCCCATTCATTTGCCAATTCGTATTTCTGATAGCAATTTTTACAGCGAAACCTTATACCCATTGAGACCTCGCTTGACCGCTATTTTACTTTCAATTGAATGAAGAATAAACATGATTATAGATGCTCCGCCCCCATTGCGTAGTGTCCGCGGAGTTCATTATCCGAGAGCGCCCGCTTATAAACGATAAATTCGTCAATTTTTCCTGCAAAGCCGGTATTGATGAAGTCCAGCCTTCCTTCGCCTTCGTCTTGTCCTGTCGTGAAGCGCATTACTCCCATAATTAATTTAGCCCCGCAACGGGTGCCTGCGGCAGTGACGTTGTTTGTGCCGCGCCCTACTGCCATATTTTGCCCGTTCCAAAGCACGTCCACCACATGGTTGTTGATGTTGTTGGGACCGGCTGACGACGGGGTCTTTGCCACCCGGTTTCTCAATGCCAGCATATACCAGTGATCCGTATCCAATGTTATGTTGGGGGTGGTAGAGCCGTCGGGGTTGATTACAATATTATCATAACCGACGCAAGTGCGGCAGACATCCACTTCGAATTGCGCCTGGGCGCTTGAGGTGGAATAAGCGGTATTGTCCAGATATAAGTCATACTGGGCAAAATCGGGAGCATAAGATTTGCAGAATGGAGTTGACCAGTTGGTGAATTTGTCAAACTTCAGCCAGACGATAATGGTAAACTCATCTTGTTCGCTGAAATCTATGGCTTCAATTTGAGGTATTTCAACCAGCGTGTTGAGCCCGTTGAATTGCAGCGCCCTTTTGCCTTTCCACCAGCGGCCGCTGACCCATTTGCCGTCCATTGTTTTCCAACTGCCGTTCGAGTCGGCAGAGGCGCCGTTTTTGACGATTCCACAGTAGTCTTTGAGGGTGCGCCGACAAAATAATGTTATATTGTCGCCATTTTTTTTGAATTTATTTATTTTTAGCCTATGAAATGATGTAAATAGTGTTATGCTATCATTGTAACTGATAACACGCACGGAGGCGATGCTATGGATGAAGTGAA
>CAIKZE010000395.1 GCA_903831825.1 uncultured Lentisphaeria bacterium
CAAGGCGACTAAGGCTGAGTTAAAAAAACTAGCCGTGATCCACAACGATACGCTTGGAAAGTGGAACTACACCATCATGCCAAGAGCAGAGGGAGCCGGGCAGTAGAAAATGTGATTTTGTTTTTGTGTCGATCCTTAGTCATTGATTCCCAAATCGCCGACAGAATTCCAGACTTCTTTTGAGGTTTGTTATTGTCCGACATCGCCTTCCTCCCTTTTCATTATTTCAGTTGATGGTAAACCTTCCACGAATTTTTTTATCTGGTCTCTTACCAGCCGGTAACAATTTAATTTTTCTTCTTCAGTTTTTGCGTCCTTCGCCAGTTTCGGCGGATCATCAAAACCGATATGGATGACTTTCGCTTTGCCTGGAAACAACGGGCAGTTATCATGCGCATGACCGCAGACGGTAACAACATAGTCAAATTCAATACTCTTTAACTCATCCACGTGTTTCGAGCATTGTCTGGAAATGTCAACTCCCGCCTCCGCCATAACCTTGACGGCATAGGGGTTCAACCCATGCGTTTCAATCCCGGCGGAGTATGCTTCGATGAGATCGCCTTTCAGGTGGCGGCACCAGCCCTCGGCCATCTGGCTGCGGCAGGAATTGCCCGTGCATAGAAATAAAACTTTAAGTTTCTTCATTAAAATCTCCGGTTCTTTGCTGTTTACGGGACAGCAATTGATTCCACGCTGCTTCCGGCAAATGTCTTCCTGCGGCATTGCGACTATTTCAGTCAAACCGCCTAAAGCCGCCTTGTCTTTCAAACTTTCCTTCAGCCATGTCCAGAAGAGAGTATCTTCAATTTTCAGCCGGTAATATATCCAGCGCCCCTCTTTCCGGCTTTCCAGCAATCCGGCGTTGACCAGAATGGAAAGGTGCCGGGATGCGGTGGCTCCGGCAATTCCAAGAAATTCCGTGATTACACACGCGCACAGTTCATCGTATGCCAACAAGGCCGCGACTATTTTAAGCCGGTTGCCGTCCGCCAAGGCCTTGTTTACCTGTAATGTCTTATTGAAACCAGTCATTTTTAATATCTCCATATTTAGCTATATAACTAAATATAATACTAAACTCCGTTTTATGCAAGTATTGGTTTGTTAATAATTTGCAGAATTATTTTGTCCTGCGCCGACATAACAGATCTGGCAACCGCCAGTTTTCCGATGATTTGGAGACCAATTCAGCACAATGATTTTTCAGTTTTACAAACATTTTGCATCCCGCAGTCGCGGAAGAGACCCGCATTCCAGAGCTTTTAGAGACATCCAGCATAACCGTTTTTTCCCTGTTTTTACCATTCACCAGTTACCATTCAATATTCACGTTCTTTACATTTCCGAGACATTGGATAACTCTTGAGCAGACATGGCATCATTTCCCATCGTGCAGACTCCGGGTTTCACGTCTATTCTTTAACAGCCGCTGACGCTCCTTTCTCGACATTTTAGAGAGCCGTTGAGCAAAGGCCTTATCGGAATTGGCGGCATACTGGAAAGACTGGGAGGCCTGGGAGTAAGTTGCGGAATCCGACTCCGAGTGTTTGGAGAGCCTTTGAGCAGAGGCTGTTGCGCCCATGCGGCTACAAAACTCGGATGCAGTGGGCGGGCAACCGCCCGACTCCGAGACTTTGGAGAGTCTTTGAGCAGACGTATTGTCATTTTTCTCAGTTTTCTCATGGGCCCCATCGTCAGAGGTTGTTCCAGAAATTGACTGGGAAGTATGGGAAGTATGGGAAGTATGGGAAGTATGGGAAGTATGGGAAGTATGGGAAGTATGGGAAGTATGGGAAGTATGGGAAAGGTCAAAGATTTCCGAGGAATTAGAGAGCTCTTGAGCAGAGCTCTTTTGGCTCCAGTCTTCTGATTTCATTGCTCCCATTCTGAATTCTGACTCCTGAATTCTGACTTCTCTCTTGGCTGTTTCCAGCCAGTATTTGATGGCTTTCAGATTGGGCGGAAGCTGGCGTTCGGTGGTTTTGCACAATTCGCCGCCGCGATAAGTGTCAATGGTTACGGAACACTTGCCCAGGGCGATGGCCAGCAACTGGCCCCGCAGACGGCCGTAACATTCCCTTCTGCCGCAGTCCAGCGCGACAGCAAATTCCGGAAACTGTTTCTTATAATTATAGAATGACGCCGGGGAAATTCCCAGCCGTTTGGCAATTTGGGTGTCGGTATCGCCGTTGCCAGCGTAAGTTTCGGCGTCTTCCGGGAAATCCGCGGCGTACTTCAAGTTTGCCGGAATGTTCATGCTTATCTGGGATTCGGCGGGTTTTTCCCCGTCATCAGCATACTGTTTGTTCCGTTCCAGCCAGCGGATGATGGCTTTCAGATCGGGTGCCAACCGGCGCACGGTTTTGGTTTCGCGCCCGCTGGCGCTGCGTTTGACGGTGACGACAAAACAATCGCCCATTGCCAGTTTCATCAGACAACCGGCGGCCTTGTCTTCCAACACCCGCCGTCCCAAGTCGATAGCCTCGGCAAACTCCGGGAACTGCCGCTGATAAACGTAAAACGTGTCTTCGGAGATGCCCAGTTGCGCCGCGATCTCCCTGTTATTCAGTCCTTTAGCCGCATATTCTCCGGCTCGTTCCGGAAAATTTTCGTCATACTTCAATTTTGCCATTTTTCGTTCTCCACTTTTAAGTTCTTTCCATGCATCGTGTTTCTACATATAGTAAAGTTGTCAATACAAACCGTGAAATGGAGTTCAATAATGGCAATTTTTTCGAAATATTTTTTTAACACTAATCTCGCGAAAAGAGGAAATTTTAAACCGGCGGCAAAACGTGAACGAAGCAGTCACCTTATACCATTATTACGCCAATGGCTCTTAGGTTGCGAAATCGCTGTCTCCAATTAAAAAATAGACATAAAGATATACTTGACATATGCCGGGAACTGGATTAAAGTTTTTCAGCGCAACAAGATTCAGGAGATGATTATGGATAAATTTATTCTTGCTCTCGATCAGGGAACCACCAGTTCCAGAGCCGCGATATTCAACCGCCAGGGGCGAATACTGGCGCTGGCTAAGCAGGAATTCCCACAAATATATCCCCGTCCGGGCTGGGTTGAACACAATCCGCTGGATATTTGGAAATCTCAACTTGCCTCCTGCCGTTCCGCGTTGAAAATGGCGGATTTGAAGCCGGAGCAGATTGCCGCCATCGGCATTACCAATCAGCGCGAAACCGTGGTTTTATGGGAAAGAGATACCGGCAAGCCGGTTTACAACGCCATCGTCTGGCAATGCCGGCGAACCGCGGAATATTGTGAAAAACTGATCAGCAACGGCAAAGAGAGTCTTATCAGAAATAAAACCGGACTGCTGCCGGACCCCTATTTTTCCGCCTCCAAAATCCGCTGGATACTGGATAATGTTCCCGGTTTGCAGGATCGCGCGCTAAAAGGAGAAATCTGTTTCGGCACGATTGATTCGTGGCTGCTGTTCAACCTCACCGGCAATCACCTGACCGACCCGTCCAATGCCTCGCGCACCATGCTGTTCAACATCCGCACCGGCAAATGGGACCGCGAATTGCTGAAACTGTTCGACATTCCGGCACAAATGCTGCCGGAAATAAAACCGTCCAGCGGGCTGTTCGGGCATACCGCCAAAGAGTTGCTCGGCGTTGAAATTCCGATATGTTCAGTCATCGGCGACCAGCAGGCGGCGCTGTTCGGACAATGCTGTTTTACCCCCGGCAGCGCAAAATCAACCTACGGCACCGGCTGTTTCACGCTGGTCAATACCGGTAAAACTCCGGTTGTTTCGGAAAACCGCCTGCTCACCACCGTCGCCTGGGATCTCGGCGACGGCCTGGAATATGCGCTGGAAGGGGCGGTCTTTGTCGGCGGCGCGGTCATCCAATGGCTGCGTGACGAAATGAAATTGATAAAAACCGCCTCCGAATCCGAAAAACTCGCCCATTCCGTAAAAAATTCCGGCGGGGTTTATGTCGTGCCCGCTTTCGTCGGGCTTGGCGCGCCGTACTGGAACCCGAACGCCAGAGGCTCCATTCTCGGCCTCACCCGCGGCGCCAATCCGGCCCATATCGCCCGGGCGGCGCTGGAAAGCATCGCGTTCCAGTGCGCCGACCTGATCTCCGCGTTCGAATCCGATATCGGCAGCAGAATCGAACTGCTGCGGGCGGACGGCGGAGCCGCTTCCAACGCTTTTCTGATGCAATTCCAGGCGGATCTGCTGGATATTCCGCTGGAACTGCCGTCCGTTCCGGAAACTACCGCGCTGGGCGCGGCCTATCTGGCCGGGCTGCATACCGGCTACTGGAAAGACCAGGTGGAGATCTCCGCCAACTGGATTCCAGTCGAACGTTTTGTCAGCCGCATGAAACCCGAAGAGCGCCAGCGGCTGACCGCCAACTGGCATAAAGCGGTAAGCGCGACTTTATCGTTTCTGCCGGAATAATAGTTTCTTACCTATAATTCATGGATAAAAAAGCGAATATCCAATATCCGTCCCGCAAGGCGGGATCCCGCGAGTCGGGAAATGTCCAACTGAAGAAGGAAAGACGAAATACAAATTTCTTCAAAAGCATAGCCGCGAGAGAGACGCAGGCTCGGAACATATGCGCCGTTCCTACGGAACTCGAACTTTTGGTGGTTCCACGACAACGGACTGAAGTCCGTTGCTACAACATCGAACGTTCCTACGGAACACATTACAATCCAGAGCCATAGGCTCGAAACATGTTGTAGGGATGGATTTTAATCCATCCCCAGCCACACCCCATCATTGAGAGCCGCAGGTCCGGAACATATGCGCCGTTCCTACGGAACTCGAACTTTTGGTGGTTCCCCGACAACGGACTGAAGTCCGTTGCTACAACATCGAACGTTCCTACGGAACACATTACAATCCAGAGCCATAGGCTCGAAACATGTTGCAGGGATGGATTTTAATCCATCCACCAGCCACACCCCATCATTGAGAGCCGCAAGCCCGGAACATATGCACCGTTCCCACGGAACTCGAACTTTTGGTGGTTCCACGACAACGGACTGTGAAGTCCGTTGCTACAACATAAACCGCTCCGACGGAGCTGCAAAGTCGCAGGCTCAATAACTTCTACTGCCCTAAAATTGTCAACTATCTTTTTAAACATGCCGGAATAATTTTATACAAATACCGGGGTAATCATTTCTATCGGCACCGGGATGGTCTGCTTATAATCCAGGGAACGCATTGCAAGCAGAGCCAGATAGGTTGACATGTAGCCGTCCATTTCGTTGCATGGGGACGGCTTGCCGTTCAGAACGGCATCGACAAATCCGCTGAGCATGCTGTAATGACCTTTATCCACCGCGAACGGTTTTGTATTTTCATATTTTTTACTGTTTCCGGCAATGCCTTTGGCCCGGATTAAATACTTCTTCATAAAAGCATTGAACCCATCTTCAGGCACTTCATCTTTCATGCAGTCGTGCTGCATCGGAAAAACTTCCCGTTCCGCGCCGGGAATGCCGTAATATTCATTTTCAACAAAAAACAGGTTGCGGAAAAGCGCGGCCTTGGAAGTTACCTGATAAATTTCTTTCGGATAGTCGAAAGTCCCTGAGCAATGAAAAACAAGGGTGGCGGAATCGCCGCCGGAGAATTTTAAATTAATGCCGTGACTGAGCCGCCTGGAACCCCACGCCTGGATTTCCACCGGTATTTGAGGAGCGAAAAACCAGCATGCCAGGTCCAGCCAGTGAACGGTTTCACCGATAATTTCACCGCCGCCTTTCAGCGGGTCCATGTGGATCAGCGCATAGGATGAACTTTCATCCTGAATCGTTATCATCATGTGACTGGTTTCTTCTTCCGCCATCGGCGGGCGTTTGGTTTCCCAGTAGCGCCACGGCTGATGTTTGGGATTTTTACTGTGTTCAAGCCATTTAGCCCGCAGCGCATGCATGGACGGAGCCATCCGGCGGTTGAGGTCAACGCATAACTTAATACCGCTGTTGCGCACAATGCGGATGATTTTAAACGCCTCTTCCTGCTCCATCGCCATCGGTTTTTCGCAAAAAACATGAATGCCTTTAGCGGCGGCGGCTTCGATTATCGCCAGATGCACTTCATGCGAAGTGGCAATTTTGATCATTTGAACCTGCGGATCGTTCAGGACATCCATAAAATTCGAAGTCACATTCGGCACTCCGAACTTCTTGCCCATCTCTTTCGCGCGGGCTAAGTTCAAATCGCAACACCATTTCAATTCAGTCTGCGGGTGCTTGTTAAAATTCGGAAAGTCCTGACCTTCCGCAAATTTTCCGCAGCCAATCTGTCCGACAATAAGTTTCTGCTTTTTCATTTCGTTCTCTTTGTTAATTTATATCACCAATTAAACTGGATATAAATATTATATACTCAGTTTTGAATTTTGTCAATATAAAACTTGACAAATAATCTAATTCTGGATATATTTTATCCATGAAACACGGAACAGACAAAAAATATAAGACCATAACGGAAACGATCCGCAACAGGATAATGACCGGGGAATATCCTCCGGGGTTCAAATTGCCGGGACAGATTGTATTAGCCGATGAATTCGGCGTTTCACCGATCACCACCAAACGCGCGCTCTGTGAACTTCAAAACTCCGGCTACATTGAACGCCGGTCGCGCAGCGGTTCCTATGTCGCGGAAAAACCGCGGATCATCAGCGAAGTAAATATCGTCATCGGGGCCAATATTGAGAATGAAACGCTCTGGCTCAGCGGGTACTGGGAAGGCATCGAGTCCGGCGCCCAGGCGCTGAATGTTCCATGCCAGCTCATGAAAACCACTAACGCCGCGTTCAGGGAGCGGGTACTGTCCGGTCCGTCAACCCAGGGGGTAATCCTGCTGAGCTTCGAGGACATGAACATAATAACTCAGTTGAAAGCTGCCGGAATTCCTCTTGTCGTCGGAGAAATCGAAGCAAAATATGCCGATTACAACGTATACGTCAACCGGCGGCGGCTGACGGCGGCGCTGGTTGAAACCATGCATCAGGACGGGGTCGGGAAAATTGCCTTTTTCGGTAATTTCAGACATCCCAATCACTATTTTGCAGGGGAAGGCTATAGAACTGCCGTTCACAGCCTGAACCGATATCCGCCGATGATTTACGAGATCAATGAAGATACGATTGCCGATAAAGTTACAGAGGTGTTAAGCTCGGCGGATGCTCCGGACGGCCTGATTATCGCCGGCGGGGGCCTGCCGTTCACCGCCCTGCCCGCAATCCGCAAAACCAGACCGGAAACCAAACTCGGGCTTATTACTGAAAACCAGTCAATTCTTCGGCTTAAAGACTGTGCTTATATTGCGTCTTTCAATCAGTTTGATGCCGGGAAACTGACCTTTGAGCTTTTATACCGGGTTGCCGCCGGTAAAATCACCAATCCCACCACCTGGTTTTCTCCATTTGAAATCCTGAGTCCAGGTAAAAAATAAAAATTATTTGCTTTTTTCAATAAAAAGGCGTATAATTAAGATACAGAGATGATTATGGGGGAGTAAAATGCAATGATAGTAGAAAGCGCAAGAGACATTGTCCGGGTGCGCCGACAAAATAATGTTATATTGTCGCCATTTTTTTTGAATTTATTTATTTTTAGCCTATGAAATGATGTAAATAGTGTTATGCTATCATTGTAACTGATAACACGCACGGAGGCGATGCTATGGATGAAGTGAA
>CAIKZE010000396.1 GCA_903831825.1 uncultured Lentisphaeria bacterium
ATAATTTTAACATGGATACCGTCCTTTCGGGCTGCTTGCCCGGGTTTGTGTTTAAAGAACGGTATCTTTTTTATTGTCAAAACGCCAGCAAAATTACTGTTTTTTCCGTATTTCTCGCCGCAAATGCGGCTCAGTTCAAGCTCTTGAAAGATTCCGGCAAATCCGTTGCGTCTGTTGTGTCTGATGCCCGAAATGCCAACATAACCACGCAAACCAACAGTTATACGCTGGTTATCGAAGATGC
Source organism: uncultured Lentisphaeria bacterium (assembly GCA_903831825.1). Lineage (GTDB taxonomy): Bacteria > Verrucomicrobiota > Lentisphaeria > Victivallales > Victivallaceae > CAIPAT01. The sequence goes on from CAIKZE010000396.1 coordinate 245, forward strand.
CGGGAAAATCGTGCGGATGAACAAGTCAACCGCCAATACTTTGACGATTCCTGCAAACAGTTCAGCAGCATTTGCTGCAGGTACCATGATCGCGGTTATTCAAACCGGCGCGGGGACAACATCTGTTGTTGCGGCATTTGGAGTCTCCGTCAATGGCGTTGTCGCTGGAGTCGGCGCGATTTCAGGTCCATACAAAGGCGTAATGCTGATTAAAACCGCAGCGGATGACTGGGATGTCCTGGGCGCAATCGGGGTGATGGCATGATGAATTCATTATTAGCTTTTTTACAGCAACAAAATTCAACTGACGGAACATTTCATGTTTCATATCATGTTTTTGGCGCTGGAACATGGATAACCAATGAAATGTATTATCCCGTGTTAACCCCTGATATTGTAGACCAGTGGGGAAATCTCGTTTATTATCGCGGCGCTGGTATTTATCTTGCCGCCCATGAAAAAAATGGCAATCAATACACCTTTAAGATTTCAACTAATTATCGCGGCGCTGGAACAGATTATTATCAATGGACTGGAACATGTCCGCAGGATGTTAATGATCCAATAATATTGAGCGGTGGAAGTGCACCGTTTCCAACAATACAATAAAAGGAGATATACCAATGAAATTCACAAGTTTTAGAACCATCAAACTCACAACCGTTCCGGCAACTGGTGACAACCCGCCGTCTGGCGCGGTTTATGAATGGTACACCCTCGACGGCTCGAACAATCTCATAATTAATTATCGGCTGTCAGATGGCACGGAGAAGACTTCTACGCCCGGAGCATCTTATAACCTTCCGACTGCGTCAAGTACGGTTTTGGGCGGCGTAAAAATCGGATCAGGATTATCTATTGACAGCGGCGGGGTGCTGACGGCAAGCGGTGGCAGTATTGGAACTGTTGCAGTTCTGACCACTTCGCAAACATGGACTGTTCCCGTCGGCGTTACATTGCTCAAAGATGTGTGGATAATCGCAGGCGGCGGCGGCGGTGGTGGATACGGAGGGGGTGGCGGGGCAGGTGGTGTTAAACATCTAACCAATTATACTGTAACCTCCAGTTCTGGAATAGCAGTTGTTATTGGTGCAGGCGGTTCTGGAGACGGAACGGCATTAACGGGAAATAAAGGTGGTAATTCGTCTTTTAATGGCTTGATCGCATTTGGTGGTGGCGGCGGAGTTGGGTTAAATGCAATTACTGATGCGTTAGTAGATGGAGGTAGTGGGTATTCTAGAACCGCTCAGTTTGGCGGCATAGGACTAGGGGGACAAGGCTGGAATGGAGGCGGGTATATTGGTAATGATGTGTATGGCGGCGGCGGTGGTGGTGGCGCTGGAAGTGGCGGATTAACCTCTATTACTGGTACACAAAACGGTGATGGCGGCGATGGTATTGATTTGTCTTATTATGTAGGTATATCCATTGGCGACTTCGGCTGGTTTGCTGGCGGCGGCGGCGGCGGAACATATAACGCTAATGTCAACACTCGCTGGGGTAAGGGTGGAAAGGGCGGCGGCGGAAAGGGCGGTTATACTGACGGAGTAAGTGGAGCAGGACATAATGCCACTACTTCCAGTGGTGGTGGCGGTGGAGGTTCTGCTGACGCAAGCGGAGCTGGCAATGGAGCATCCGGCATAATCATAATCAGATATTAAAAACAACAATAGGTATAATATGAGATACGCAATAATTCAAGATGAAAAAGTGATAAATATTATTGAAGCCGATGAAGTTAATGCTAACGCAATTGCGAACAGTACGGGAGCAACTGCCGTTCTGGTTGATATTTCTTGCGGTATCGGTTACTCCTGCGTAAATGGCGCAGTCTCCATCCCGGCACAAGCTCCGGAGTTCGCAGAATTAACCGCGCTTAAAATTTTATTGTCCGCCAAAATAGACACTCTTAACGCTAAATATGCGAAGTTAAATTTATCCACAGATGATACGCTTGTTTTAGCTGTGCCAAAACTTATTTCTGCCGGAGTTGCTGAATCGGATGTTGTTTATTTGAACACATTATATCAGGCGATTAGAGAGGCGCAATTATGACGCAAAAATTTAAAGTTTTAAAAGTGAAACGGCTTTTATTGCAGATTGACGAATACGATCTTGATGTGCCAACCGGTTTTCGCGAACTCACCATGGATTATATCGCAGATAATTATAATGGCGCCGGGCCGGACTGGATGCCGGAAGACATGCGTTATATTCTTACCTGGCTGTTGTCGCTCTTTGAACCTGCATTCCTGATTCATGATATGGAGTATTCGGCCAGTAACCGGACGGAAAAAAGCTTCAATGCCGCGAATGACCGGATGTGGAGTAATATCCGGAAGATAATCAATAAAGAATATTCGTCGCATAATCCGCTATGCTGGATTGAACGTACACGCTGGTATTGGCGCGGATTGATCGCGTATCGTGCCTGTGTAAAATTCGGGTGGTCTGCCTGGGTAAGTTAAACCAATTTAACCACAGAGACACAAAGTTAGATGAGGGGAAATTAAAGCAATAAAAAAGATTTTCCTGTGCCTCCGTGCCTCTGTGGTTAAAAAATGTCTTCCATAACGGACTAACGCCGCTTGAGGAGCGGGAAAGCGAAGGGGATGATAAATGAAAACATGTATTGACAAGGTCTTGGAATTATTGGCTCCGGCCCTGTTGGCGGCATTTGGCGGTTATGTGCGCAGCTTGACGCGCTCCGGCAAAGAGCCATTCAAACTGCGTCTTGCGCTGGCAGAAATGGCGGTCGCGATATTTGCCGGAATTCTCGTGCATTTCGTGTTGTCCGAATTTGCGATAGCTGACGGACTGAAATCTGCATCGGTTGCCCTGGCCGGTTATAACGCCAGGGAAGTATTGACTATTTTGAAATCAACGTTCCTCAAAAAAATAAAGGAGATCAACGAAAAATGAAACGGATTATCACATGGATTTTATGGATCGCAACAATGGCGGCGTGTGCCGCGCTGACCGGATGCGCCGGGTATAAAATCAACGATGATGGCTCCGCGACTTCATGGGGCTTTCTCCGGACTTTGACGGTACAGCATGAATACTATCCGGATGGTAAACTAAAAACGCGCAACCTGTCAACGCAAAGCAATACTGCGGATGTTATGATGGGCGCAAATGAATTATTAAAAACTGGCGTAGATACCGCCGCTAAATTGAAACCGTAAGGAAATGGAACAAAAGAATATATATTTGATGTTTGGGGTGTCTTCGAGTAGTCATTCAGGTCTGTGACGTGTATACAATACGAAACATTCAATAGAAAGGAGCAAAACATAGATCCTTTTGAGGCCGTTTCTCCTTGTACGAGTGATAGTTCATAAATTTTTACCGCATAAGAAATGGAGAAACATAATTTAGAGATATATTGATGATTATAATGGGTGCGCCGACAAAATAATGTTATATTGTCGCCATTTTTTTTGAATTTATTTATTTTTAGCCTATGAAATGATGTAAATAGTGTTATGCTATCATTGTAACTGATAACACGCACGGAGGCGATGCTATGGATGAAGTGAA